>JBDLSU010000841.1:0-3942 GCA_039799405.1 Pseudomonadota bacterium
CACGGATTTTTGTTAAATTCGCACCATAGTAGCGATGCAAACCAATGTCCAGCCCCTTTGCCTGCGCGCGCCTCGGACGACAGGTTGTAGATGAATAGCCGGGAAACGGTATCGCCAACGCACCAGATTTGTTCGTCATCAAGCCAGTGATTGCGGTTGATGCGCGCCCGGCGTATGCCATTGAGGGGGGCATCCAGTTCAACATCCAGCGCAAAGGAATGCACCGCGACAATTTTGCCACCGGCCATCCGCTGCGAAAAATGTAATGATGCGATCATGGACAAACTCGGCCTTGTGGTACAGCTTTTTTTGGAAATTGATCAAGCAATCTTGCAAAATTGGGCTTTGGTCAAGCCTGCGGCGAGCGCCGCATGGTTGGCTGACATACCCCCTTGTGTCAACCCGGATATATTGCAACTATCTTCCGTCAGAGTAACCAAATTGCAGGTAAAAATGTTGCACAATGAAATGAGAATCGGTGAATTTTTACAATTCTGTGGTGAGCTAGACTCACATTTCGATTTCTGCACCGTTCTTTTGGTGACTGGCAACATAACACGCCCAAGCAACCTGATACATCATCCTGCCAAATATAATAGTGTGCATTTTTTACTGCCTCATGAATTATTAAATGTCGGTTTGAACAATTTACGCCAGACAATGGCAACGCAGGGCAGCCGCACTACAAGGTTGCAATTCGTTCAGAGCGGTACGACGTTCCTCTCAACCTCCGCCATAACCAAAGGAAACCACCAAAGCCCTCTCACTCGTCCAACTACGCCGCCACCCCACCCAGATACGCTGGCTTGCATTCATCAAAACAGCAAATCCCGTTGCAGCCGCCCTGCTTGGCCTGGTACATGGCGCTATCGGCTTGTTTGATCAGGGTTTCTTGCTCGCACTCGCCGCCCAGATACAGCGCCACCCCGATGCTGGCGCTACAGCGGTGGGTGTGGTGCCATTGGCCGCCTTTGGTTTTAAAGGTCAGGTGATACGGGCGTGCCAGGGCGTTGCGGATTTTTTCGGCCACGATGCGGGCATGCTGGTGGGCTTCGCTGCGGTTGGGGCCGAGCATGGTCAGCAGGATCAGGTATTCATCACCGCCAAAGCGCGCCACCATATCGGTTTCGCGCACGCAGGCGCTGATGCGGCGCGCGGCTTCCTGTAGCAGCAGGTCACCGGCGGCATGGCCATGCACATCGTTGAGTGGCTTGAAGTTATCCAGGTCAAGAAACAACAGCGCACCATATTGCCCGCTGCGGCGGCTGCAGGCCAGGGCTTCGCTCAGGCGCTGCTGCAAGCGGCGGCGATTGGGCAGGCGGGTTAGCGCGTCGGTGCAAGACAGGCATTCGAGCGAGGCTTCGTTATTGCCTGCCACCACATCGCCATACCAGCAAATGAACAGGATCGAGGCCACGCTGGCGACGATGCAGGCGATGCGCAAACCCAAGGCCAGCGCGGGCGCAATCTGGTTCAGGCTGGGGTCGCTGGGTCGGCCGAAGACTTCAAAATGGACGAACAAGACCAGATTGATGGCAAACAGCAGCAGCAAGCTGCGCCATTGCTGGGCAGGAAAGACCAGCACCGCGCCAATGGCAAACAGTAAAAAGTAGAAGTGCAGAGAAAATGCCGAGCCCAGATACACCCATACCGGTGCCAACACCGAGCCGATCAGGGAAAACATCAGCAAGCAGCGCGCCGGATTGGTCTGGCCCTGGCGATTCAGGTACAGCACATAGGTGTTGCTGATCATGAAGGACATGCCAAGCAGGGCCGATTTGATCAGGGCTGCTTCCCCCGCTGCCATACACAGGACAAGATAAAACAGCAGGGAAAGATTGCCGATCAGGGCAAACAGATTGGTATGGACGATTTTTCTTTGCAAAGTGAGGGATTGATGCGCGCAACAACCCCAATGCAAACAGGACAGCTTAACAGTAGTCATGATATCCGCCTCGTGGTTCTGGTTCATGGGCAACCCATGGCACCGATTATAATTGGCGTGTGGAAATACTGAAGCGGTCTTTTGCTTGATTTCCCGATTTGGGCGGGCCTATTTTCGCAATGCGGGTTGCGCAATTATGCAAGCAGGTATTCAAGCGTCGCTTCAGGCACGCCGTCTACCAGATAGCCCGCCGGATTTTGCCCGCATGGCACAAACCCGAGCGCGGCCAACAAATGCTGGCTGGCCAAATTCCATTGCGCGGTACTGGCCCAGAGGGTGGATAGTTGGCGCTGTTCTTGCGCATGCGCCAAAAAAGCCGCCGCCGCCTCACCCGCCAGCCCCTGGCCCCAATGCGCCGGGGCCAGCCAGAACGACAGCGCAGGCGGCAAATCGCCCCGGTCGAACAGGCCGAGCTGGCCGATGCAACTGACGCCGATTTTCAGATCAATCGACCACAAGGCGGCCGCGCCATGGGTTTGGCTGGCACGCATTTTGTGCAACCAGTCGGGTAATTTGCCATTGCGCTGCATAGCGGCCAGCGGCAAGCGTTGCGGAAAGCGCGGGTCGGCCAGTGCTTGTGCCATGGCGGGCAAATCGGCATTGCTGGCCGGGCGCAGCAGGCAGCGCGGGGTGTCAATCTGGCTCAAGCGCATTCCCCGCTTTGCACGACAAAACTGACCACGGTGCCGACACTGCCGCCCAAATTGAGCGTGGCAAAATTGCGCGCAGCTTCCACCTGAAAATCTCCGGCGCTGCCCTGCACTTGCCGCGCCGCATCCCACAGCATGCGCACGCCGGTGGCACCAACCGGATGGCCGCCACCGATCAGGCCGCCGCCGGGGTTAAGCGGCAATGTGCCGCCGAATGCCAGCTCTCCACTTTCAATCGCGCGCCAGCTTTGCCCGGCCGGGGTGATGCCGCAATGGTCGATTGCCAGATACTGGCTGATGGAAAAGCAGTCATGCACTTCCAGCCCTTGCAACTGAAACACTTCATTCAACCCGGCGCGTTTCAGTGCTGCGGCAAAGGCGCTGCGCAGATGCGGAAACACATATTCGTCGCTGCGGGCAAATTTGGGTTGCAAGGGCAAGCAGGCGGTGGCATGGCCCCAGCCTGCAATGCGCGGCAACTGCGCCAGGGTGCGGCCATGGTGCGCGGCCCATTGTTCGGCAAAGCGGCGCGACGCCAGTACCACGGCCGCACCGCCATCGCTCACCTGGGCGCAATCTTGCCGCCGCAGGCTGCCCGCTACCACGGGGTTATGTTCATCATCCTGGGCAAAGCTGGCTGCTTGATATTGCCAACTGCGGGTTTGCGCCAGCGGGTTGCGTTTGGCGTTGTTGAGGTTATTTTCTGCAATCGCGGCCAAATGCGGGTAGTGCAAGCCGTAGCGGTGCTGGTATTGATCGGCAATTTGGGCGAACAGGCCGGGCCACATATACTGGCAATCTTGCCCTTCGTGACCAGTCCAGGCGGCAATGCCCATATGTGCGGCGGCTTGGGCTCCACCGACATTACGCTCTTGTTCAGCCCCCAGCACCAGCACGCAATCGTATCGCCCGGCTTCAATTTCCGCCATCGCCGCCAGAATCGCGATTGAGCCGGAAGCGCAAGCGGCTTCGTGGCGCGCGGCCGGAATCCCCCAGAAGCGTTCATCCAGCGTCGCCAGCATTGCGCCCAGGTGCGACTGTTGATTGAACAATTCGCCAAAGGCATTGCCGATATGGATCGATTCGATTTGTCCGGGCAGCAAGGCGCAGGCTTGCAAGACACCCGCCGCGCTTTCTTGCATGATGTGGGCAATATCCTTGCCTTCACGGGCAAAATTACGTGCAAAATCGGTCTGATAACCACCGATGATATAGACCGCTTGTTGATTGTCATTCATGGCATGACGCTTTCGATTGGGGTAAATAGGGTCAGGCCGGGTCGATGATTTGCAGCTTCAAGCCAAACCATTCATTGCGCGCCCCGGTTTTGGGTTGCACCCGGCCATC
>JBDLSU010000842.1:0-5290 GCA_039799405.1 Pseudomonadota bacterium
TAACCCAGTTTGCCGAGCAAGGTGAGTACCAGAGTCTGATTAATGTGGTTGTCATCCACCACCAGAACACGCGGCAATTCCGGTGTGCCGCTGGATTGCCCGGCAGGCAGCGCAGGCTGCTGCTGCGTGGCTGGCGCAGGCACACACTCTGCCGTTGTGGGCTGGGTGGTGACCAGTGGTAGTTCGCTGGCTTCAACTGCCAGCAGCGGCAATTCGAGCCAGAAAGTGGAGCCCAGTCCAGGCTGACTTTCTACCCCGATGCGCCCGCCCATCAATTGCACCAGGCGCTGGCATATCGACAGGCCCAGCCCGGTGCCGCCGAAGCTACGGCTATTGGAGCCATCGGCCTGGGTGAAGGGCTGGAACAGGTTGCCGATATCCTGTGGTGCGATGCCTATCCCCTGGTCCGTGACTTCGATGCGCAGGCTTGCGTCCCCGGTTTGCTGTACCCGCAATACAATTTCGCCATGGTCACTGAATTTGATGGCATTGGAGAGCAAATGGCTGACGATTTGCTGCAGGCGGCGCGGGTCGGATTCAATCAGTAGCGGCAAGCCGGGGTCAAATTGGCAACTCAGCCCGACTTGTTTGGCAGTGGCATGCGGCTGATGACGCTTGAACACCTGATCCAGCAAGGCCTGGAGCGGGCAAGCACTGGTATGAATACAGATTTGGCCGGATTCAATTTCTTCAAAATCCAGAATGTCGTTGATGATGTTTAACAGCGTTGAGGTCGAATTTTTGATGATTTCGGTATAGCCGAGTTGCTGCGAGCTCAGGCGGGTATCGGCCAGCAATTCGGCCATGCCGATAATGGCATTCATCGGGGTGCGGATTTCATGGCTCATGGTGGCCAGAAACTGGGCCTTGGTGCGATCCGCCAGAGCCAGCGCCTCGTGCGCCTGATGGATGGCGGAAATGTCGTAAAACCACGACAGCACCGCCGCCTCATTTTCATATTCCATCGGGAAGTAGGATGCCAACACCCAGATTTCCTGCTGGGTTTCGGTCTGCAAACCCATTTCATAATTGACGATAATTTCACCACGCGCAACCCGTTCGCAAATGCGCTGGGCGTCAAACTGGTTTTGGTATTTCTCGGGTGCGCTGGTTCTGAGCGCACTCTGGTAGCTGGTGTGAAATAAATCCAGATAGCATTGGTTAACAAATACGCGCGAATTGTCACGCGCCGAGCGGATCGCCACCGCAACCGGGCTATGCTCCAGCAACTGGCGCATCTGGATTTCATTTTTCAACAACCGCTGGTCAAGTCGGGCGCGGCTGATGGCATAGCGGATGATGCGGGTCAGGGCATTGGCATTGATATCGGTTTTGACCAGAAAATCTTGCGCGCCAGCATCCAGCGCGTGCATCGCCAGATCAGGATCAGCAGAATCGGCAATGACAATAATCGGAATTAAGCCGGCAATACTGAGGCAAGCACGCAAATTATCGGAAAATGTGCCTTGCGGAAATTGTGCGTCGAGTAAAATGGCATCCGGTTCTTGTTCCTTGATCGCTTGCAGCGCCAGATCAAGCCGGTCCAGCATCAGCACCTCAATTTGTTGTGGCGAATCAGCACTGAGGGTTTGCGCCAGCATGGTTGAATGCGGCGCTTCGATGCCGATCAATAAAACATGGAAGTGGCTGGCGGGAACAGAGTTAGAATTCAAAGTATCGCTCACAGGCTGAAATTTGAAACCGGATAGTTGATTGTGGCGCAGCGCAACCGGTTTGTCACGCAATTGATTTCATGTTGCGATAATTTGTGGGGCGCGCGCAATACCAGGAGGTAATCATGACAAGTGGCTCGGCATGGATGCGCACGGCGGTTATGGGGCTGGCATGGCTTACGATGCCCGTGGCGGCGCAACCGGGTGCCTTGATCGGCCAAAATGGCTGGTTGTTTTACCGCTACGAATGGGCGCAAGCCAGTGATGCGGCCGATACCCGGGCCAGTTTGCGCCTGTTGCAAAAAGCGCAGCGCCATTTCGCGCGTAACCAGGTTGCCATGGTGTTGGCGCTGGTCCCTTCCAAAATCCGCATCTATGCCGACCAATTGCCGCCAGCCCATAAACTGGATCCCTACACCGATGGCAAATATACAGCGGCAGTCAATTATCTGCGCGAGCATCAGGTGGCGGTGGCCGATTTGAACCAGGCTTTTCTGCATAGCCCCTTGCGTTTGAGTGATACGCCGCTGTTTTTGCGGCTCGACAGCCATTGGTCACCCGCAGGCGCACTGCTGGCGGCGCAAACCATTCAGGCTGAAGTGGCACGTCAGCCTGACCTGTCCGGGGCGCTGGAATCGACCCCGCAGGTGGCCTATGATCTGGTTTGGGCCAAGCAAAAAGTGATCAAGCGCGAACGTGATTTGATTGCCCAACTGCCCAAGGGCGCACCGGAATTTGCCCCGGAGCTGGTTTTGCCGTATAAGGCGCAATTGAAAACCCCGCGCCCGCCCGAGCCGGATAATCTGTTGCAATCCAGTGCGCCGCCAGTGGGCGTAACCGCGATTGGCAGCAGCTATACCGATGCCGCCAATGGCTACCCGGACGCCTTGCGCCACGCCTTGCAGCGCGATGTGCTGGATATTTCGATTCCGGTATTGCAGGGGCCGTGGGTTGGCATGGATGCGTATGTGCGCGATCCGGCCTTTCAAAGCAACCGGCCAAAACTCCTGATTTGGGAAATCCCGGAACGGGAATTGCGCTCGCCGCCAAACTACCGTTTCCGCGAGGCGCGCTACATCATGGACAATCAGCATTGGCTACTGCGTACTGCAGCCTGGGTTCAACAAAGTTGTCAGCCAGCACCGGTTGAGATTCAGTCGGGCAGCACCGGTCCAAACCAGTTGCTGCTCCGGTTTTCCGCGCCCTTGCAAGCGCTCGACTATGTGCAGGTAACGCTGAGCGCGCAACGGGCGCGCCATTGGCAGATGCAGGCGCGCAACCCGGCTGGAGCCAGCCAGCAATGGTCGCAAAATTTGCCCAATGATGATCAAGCCATGGAGATGCGCCTGACGCCAGCGCCCATGCCGGGAGGCATCAGCCAGTTGCAGATTACTGCGGCACAACTGGAACAAGCCAAAAACTGGCGGATATGTCGTTTGCCAGCAGACTTGCTGGAATAAATCACTCTGGCTGGCGTTTTCGTTGATATAAACGAAAGCGTTCATCATGATCGGCGGCGCGTTTGCCTTGCCACAGTAAAACCCAGTTTTCACGTTTGAACTGGCGCGTCAGAAGATCATCATCTTTTGATTTCATATGGTACTGCAATAGCAACACCGGGCAATTTGCTTGCTCTGGTGTTGCAATCGGCAGTGAGCCGAAATACGCAAACGAGGCGCGTTGGGCCGGGCTGATATTGCTTTGAATGCATCGGGTGTTGGCTGGCAAATGCTGGGCGATTTGTTTGGCTACCGGCGCATAACTGAGGCGATAATTCGACCATGGCATGAACAAGGTCATCAGTAACAACCAGCACAAAATCAGGCCACCGGACGACAGCACCACGGCGCGCCACAATACCGAAGGTTGGCGCGAAATACGCCAATACACCAGCGCAATCCAGCCCATGCTGGCGACCAATGCAATCAACATCACTGCTAAATTGAGTTCCGGCTTGAAGCCTGGCACCAGCTTCAGCGTGTTTTTGGCCAGTTGCGGAGGCCAGCCAGTCAGCATGGCAATCCAGTGCAGCCAGATCAGGGCCGCACTCACTGTCACTGCCATCACCGCAAACCAGTCCACTGCATTAATCGCACCGCGCTTCATGGTGGGCAAACCAAAGGCGGCCAAAATTACCAGCGGCGGTAGTAAAGGCAAGAGCTGGTTTTCTGCCGGGCTGGTACTGAGCAAGCACAAACCGCCCAGGGTCAGGGCAAACAAGGCGGGCAGGGCAATATGCAAGGCATAGCGCTGGCGACGCCAGGCATACAGGGCCCAGGCCGCAAACGGCCAGGCTGGCCAGAAAAACCACATGCCATAACGGAGAATCAAACGAAACGCGGCCCAGTTGGGTGGGCCAATCTGGCTATGGTTCCAGGCCAGCCAACCATCAAAACTGGCGACTTGGGCCTGGCTGCGCCACAGCAACAACAGCATCACTGCCAGCACCAGACTGGCGGCCATATGCAGCGCACCGCGCTTTTTTGCAACCCCGGGCAACAGCAGGCAAGCCAGCGCCGCCAGCCAGAGCATCAGGGCCACCGCATAACCACGGGTCAGGGCCAGTAAGGTCAGGGCGCTGCCAAATAACAAGGCCTGGGACAAGCCTGGTTTGTCCAGATAGCGTACCAGGCGGTACAAGCCAAATGCAATTAGCGCCACTTGCAGTGCTTCGGCCGTGGTCTGGTGGCTGTTGAGCAACAAGCCCCAGCAGCCCAGGTAGATTAACAGTGCGGCATCGGCCAGGGTGCGGCCATAATCTGCCGCATCGGGTTGGCCACCAAAGGCCAATTTTAGCGGTTGCGCTTCATTGCGTCGCCCCAGCAAAAAAGTGGCATACCAGATCGAGGTGGCACCCACCAGAAAAACGCACACCGTGACGACGCGGGCGGCGGCGACATCGCCGATCCAGCCGCCAAATAGTTTAATGGCAATCGCCCCCAGCCAAAAGGCCAGCGGGCCTTCTTCCGGACTGGGTATGCCGACATTGTGCGGTGCCAGCCAGGCCGCAAAGGTATCGTGCGCCAGGCTCCACATGATGCCAAAGCTGGCGGCGTCATCATTTTTCCATGGGTCACGCCCGATCAGGCCGGGCAAAATATACAGCAAACACAGTGCGAAAATGGCCCAGCGTGGCAACGCTAGCGTGGCAGAAGCAGGCAGGCGAACTGGTTTCATGGGGACGGGTGGGGTAATCAAAATGGTCGCGAATTGACCTCATAAAAAAGGCAGCCAACGCTGCCTTTTTTGGTATTGCATAAGCTGCTTGATTAGTTGGCAACCGAGGTCTTGGAACCAACCGAACCAAACTTCTGACGGAATTTTTCAACGCGGCCAGCGGTGTCAACGATTTTGTGCTTGCCAGTGAAGAACGGATGCGATTCCGACGAGACTTCAATCTTTACCAGAGGGTAATCTTTACCTTCAAAATTGATGGTTTCGCGGGTTTGCACGGTAGAACGAGTGATGAATTTAAAATCGCACGACAGATCGTGGAACACCACTTCGCGGTAATTTGGGTGAATATCAGCTTTCATATTGCTCTCAGTAGGTTAGGTAGCCAAAAGGCACTTCGTCGGTCGGCCTGCTTCGTGACCCGATTGCCAATCACTTGCCAA
>JBDLSU010000843.1:0-7784 GCA_039799405.1 Pseudomonadota bacterium
GATGAAGTGGTCGATGGTCTGGTCGATTTGACCGAAGCCGAAGCCGAACCTGTCATCGCGGCCGAGCATCATGACGATGATGAAGACGAAGAAGAGGAAGAGGAAGAAGACGAAGACGAAGACGAAGGCGGCGTATCAGGCGCAGCCGGTTTTTCGGCCGAACAGTTGGAACAACTGAGAAAAAATTCGCTGGAAAAATTCGCCATCATCTCGACCCAGTACGACAAGATGTGCAAGGCCTACGAGAAAGAAGGCTACCACTCCAAAGCCTATATGAAGGCGCAGGAAATCATTTCGCACGAACTGCTGGGCATCCGCTTCACCGCCCGCATCGTCGAAAAACTGTGCGACACCCTGCGTGGTCAGGTGGACGAAGTGCGTCACATCGAAAAACAAGTACTGGACGTGGCCGTCAACAAATGCGGCATGCCGCGCGCCCACTTCATCAAAGTCTTCCCGGGCAATGAAACCAATCTGGAATGGGTCGATGGCGAAGTCAACGCCGGTCACGCCTATAGCGCCATTTTGGGCCGTAACATTCCGACCGTGAAAGAATTGCAGCAACGCCTGATCGATCTGCAAGCGCGCGTGGTATTGCCGCTGGCCGATTTGCGTAACATCAACCGCCAGATGGCGGCCGGTGAAATGAAGGCACGCAAAGCCAAGCGCGAAATGACCGAAGCCAACTTGCGTCTGGTCATTTCCATCGCCAAAAAATACACCAACCGTGGTTTGCAATTCCTTGATCTGATCCAGGAAGGCAATATCGGTCTGATGAAAGCGGTGGACAAGTTTGAATACCGTCGCGGCTACAAGTTTTCGACCTACGCCACCTGGTGGATTCGTCAGGCCATTACCCGCTCGATCGCCGATCAGGCCCGCACCATCCGGATTCCGGTACACATGATCGAAACCATCAACAAGATGAACCGCATTTCGCGCCAAATCTTGCAGGAAACCGGTGCCGAGCCCGATCCGGCCACTTTGGCGATCAAGATGGAAATGCCGGAAGACAAAATTCGCAAGATCATGAAGATTGCGAAAGAGCCGATTTCGATGGAAACGCCAATTGGTGACGACGATGATTCGCATCTGGGCGACTTCATCGAAGACAACAACACCCTGGCCCCATCGGATGCAGCGTTGCACGCTTCCATGCGTGGTGTGGTCAAGGATGTGCTGGATTCGCTCACCCCGCGTGAAGCCAAGGTCTTGCGCATGCGCTTCGGTATCGAAATGTCTACCGACCATACGCTGGAAGAAGTCGGCAAACAGTTTGACGTAACGCGCGAGCGGATTCGTCAGATCGAAGCCAAGGCCCTGCGCAAGCTGCGTCATCCATCGCGTTCCGACAAATTGAAGAGTTTCCTGGAAGGGAACTAAGTTTTTGCTATACTGTGAACCTCGCAGTATGCCGGGCCTCTAGCTCATGCTTGGTTAGAGCAGCGGACTCATAATCCGTTGGTGCCGTGTTCGACTCACGGGAGGCCCACCAGAATTTGAAAAGCCAACCTTTGCGGGTTGGCTTTTTTAAATTGTGCATGCCATTTATGCCACTTTGCCGATGGTGCCAGGTATGCCATTTGAAAATGCGCCTATACTGAACACTAAATTGGTCTTGCTGAAGGGGATGGGAGATGCCTCAAATAACACTTGATCTGGACGAAGCGACGCAAGCCCTGGTGGAGCAGGCTGCGGCAGCCAATGGCATGTCCAAAAGCCGCTGGGTGGTCGAGATTATTCGTAAATATGCCGGCAGCGAATGGAATCAGGAGTGCCTGGCATTGGCAGGGCGGTTTGCTGATTTTCCTTTGCGGGATGAGCAAAGTGTGGCAAATCTGCCGGAGGATGCACCCCGCCTTGGATTCTAAGGGGGGCATGTATGTTGATCCTCGATGGCAATACAATAAGCCAACATTTTAAAATTTATAAGTCAACTGCAACTGCCAATTTCGCCCAGGCTGTGGCAAATCCAGCGGTATATTCCCCGGTGCCAGGCTCGGTTCGCGCACATCGCGGTTAAACAGATTCTTCACCGCCAACTGCCATTCCCAATTGCCCCACAGTTTTTCCCGTCGCACATTCACATCCACGCTGGTGTAATCGGCCAGTGGCGGGCGGGTGTCGCCGGGTTGGCGCAGGCGTTGGGCCACGTGGTTGAGGCTGATGCCAGCTTGCCACAGGGTGGCAAAGTGCCAGTCTGAGCGCAAGAACACATGGTGGTGTGGTGACAAACCGGCATCTTTGCCGCTGGCCTGATCGGTGGCGCGCTGGTAGGAATAGTTGCCGCTGATGCGCCATTGCGAGCCAATGTGCCAACTGGCTTCCAGTTCAAAGCCACGGCCAGTCTGGTCGCCGGTATTTTGTGCGGTGGCGGTGCCGTTCGGGCCGGGGTCGGTGACGTACTGTATGATGTCGCTCTGGCGGTATTGGAAGAGGGTCAGGCTGGTTTGCAAACCGGGGCGGATGCGCCAGCTTGCGGCCAGTTCGTTGGATTTGATTTTTTCCGGGCGGATATTCGGGTTGCCAATCGCAACAGGGTTGTTGATGGCGTATTGGTCGGTGAAGCTGGGGGCGCGGAAGGCGCGGCCGTGGATGGCTTTCAGTACCAGGTTGTAAGAGGCATTCCACACCAGTGCCAGGCGCGGGTTGCTGGTGCTACCAAAATCGGAATAGCGGTCATGACGCAGGCCTGCGGTGAGGGTCCAGTCTTGCGCCAGCTTCCATTCGTCTTGTACAAACAGGTAGCGCAAG
The DNA here is from genome assembly GCA_039799405.1 of Pseudomonadota bacterium. Lineage (GTDB taxonomy): Bacteria > Pseudomonadota > Gammaproteobacteria > Burkholderiales > Burkholderiaceae_D > CAMBDR01. The sequence continues at coordinate 2,755 of JBDLSU010000843.1, forward strand.
GTGTGTTTGTGCGGGGTCAGGAAAATCAGTTTCGGGTCGCCCGAGGCATTGACGATGCCGCCCAGCGGCGTCAGAACATTGCCACCCGGCACCGGGGTGAAGGTGAAGTTTTTATATTCTTCCACCTTGTACAGGTCTTCAATTTCATAGCCCGCACCCCAGCGCAACTGGTGTTCGCGCCAGCCGGTATAGCTGGCGGAAAATTCAAAGCGGTGGTGCCTTTCGTGGTGGCCCGGGTTGCCGATCAAGCCATCCGGGTACAAACCGCCAAACGCGCCGCGCGGGAACAGCACGTAGGGCGGGTCGCCCACCGGTTCACGCAGATGGAAGTGGCTGTAGGATGCGGCGAGATTCCAGAACGGGAGGAAGTTGTTTTTCTGGTAGCTTAAATCCAGGGTGTAGCGGCTTTCCGGAAATTTGCCAACCGGGTCCAATGATTCGGCCAGACCCGCGCCAGTGCCGAGTTTGCGATTTTGCAAGCTCAGACCGAGCCGCCAGTTTTCAAAGGTCAAATCCAGCCGGGCATCGACTTCTTCCTGATCCAGATTGAGTGGCCCCGGTGCCAGCGAGGCATGGCTGCCGAATACGGCGTCCAGACTCGATTGCAAATCTTTTTCCACAATGCGGCGGCTACCCGCTGTTTTGCCATAACGCAGGTAGGCGGCGGTGGAGAGTGCGCCCAGCTTGCCGCCATATTGCAGCCAGGTGTCGCGGCTTTGGAAGCTACCCAGGCGCACGCCATATTCAAGTCCATGAATTTCATCGGCGCTACGGGTCTGGATATTAATCACGCCGCTGAAGGCGTCGGCCCCATACAGTGCAGAACCGGGGCCGCGAATCACTTCTATGCGGGTGATGTTTTCCAGTGGAAAACTGCCCATCAACAAGGTGGGGTTGCCATGGAAATTACCATTGATTTTTTTGCCATTGACCAGCACCAACACTTCCGGGTTGTAGGCCGAACCAATGCCACGAAAATAAAACAGCGGGGTGTAGGCAATGGGTGAGACATTCACATGCAAACCCGGCACGCTTTCCAGCACCTGGCGCAAATCAGTAGCGCCCATGGCCTGAATGTCTTGCGCTGTGATCACGGTGGCGGTGGAAGGGGCGCGTACCACGCTTTGCTGGCTGCCGGTGGCGATGCTGACCAGGGTTTTGTCGCCCCAGGCGCTGGCCAGTTCTTCTTCATCACTGGGTGTTTGCGCGCAGCTTAAACCCGGCAGCAGCGCCAGTAAGCTCAACAGGGTGGGGGCGGAAAAAATGGAATGCATACTTGAGTTCGTGATTTCCGGGATAGGGGTTGTTTGGCGTTGGAATTGACCGGGAATGCCGTAAATTGTGCGTTCCTGATCTTACCCTGCTTCCTTACGGGCGTCCAATTTGCTTGCGGTTTTGCGGCAATATTGTCGTCTGTCTGGCAACGCAGGCCGGTTTTCGTGCTGTGCCGTGCGCGTCCGGCAGCAAAACAGGCTTAATTATTTTAACTCCAACTATTTTCGTACATGTTGTTATAATGCGGGGTATTGTTAAATGCCCAGACCTTGTGCTGTCTGTTTTTGCCAGGGTCACTCCGCCAGCCGTTGCTGCACCCATTGTATTGAAAGCCTATGTCCGACTCTAATTCTGAAGCTGTTCGATTTGCCGATTTTGGTTTGTCTCCCGAGATTTTACGGGCGCTGACCGATCAGGGCTATACCCATCCCACGCCAATTCAGGCACAAGCGATTCCGATTGTGCTGCAAGGGCGTGATGTGATGGGGGCGGCGCAAACCGGCACCGGTAAAACCGCCAGCTTCTCCTTGCCGATTATCCAGTTGCTGTTGGCGCATGCCAATACCAGTATGTCGCCTGCGCGTCATCCGGTGCGTGCGCTGGTGCTGACGCCCACGCGGGAGCTGGCAATTCAGGTGGCAGAAAACGTCAAGGCTTATTCGCGCCACACCCCGTTGCGCTCGACCGTGGTGTTTGGCGGTATGGACATGGCACCGCAAACCCAGGCTTTGTTGGGCGGGATTGAAATCGTGATTGGTACGCCCGGGCGCTTGCTTGATCACGTACAGCAAAAAACCGTGAGTCTGGGCCAAACCCAGATTCTGGTGATGGATGAAGCGGATCGCATGCTGGACATGGGTTTCTTGCCGGATCTGCAACGCATCATCAATTTATTACCCAAGCAACGCCAGAACCTGATGTTTTCTGCGACGTTTTCGCCGGAAATCAAAAAACTGGCATCCAGTTTCCTGAATAATCCGGTCACCATCGAAGTAGCGCGCAGCAATGCCACCGCCGACAAGGTGACGCAACTGGTGTACAAGGTGGAAGAAGACGACAAGCGCGATCTGGTTTCACACCTGATCCGCAGCCGCGATCTGAAGCAGGTGCTGGTGTTCTCGAATACCAAAATCGGCGCTTCCAAGCTGGCGCGCCAACTGGAACAAGAGGGTATCAAGGCGCTGGCAATTCACGGCGACAAAACCCAGCAAGAACGTATTGCCGCACTCGATGCTTTCAAAAAAGGCGAGGTCGATGTGCTGGTGGCGACTGACGTGGCCGCGCGTGGGCTGGATATTGCCGAATTGCCGTGCGTTATTAACTTTGATCTGCCGTATAGCGCAGAAGACTATGTACACCGGATTGGGCGTACCGGGCGCGCTGGTGCCTCTGGTGACGCGCTGTCGATTTACAGCAGCAAAGACGAACGGCTGTTGCAGGATATTGAAAAGCTGATCAAAACCAGCATCACCAAAGCCGAGGTGCCGGAATTTACCCCGGTACGGCGTCCACGCCGTGAAGAAAGCAGTTATTCGGCACCAGGTAGCGCCAGCAGTGGCCGCAGCAGTGCGGCACCGTATGCGCGGCGTGAGAAAGTCGATCCATGGTTCCTCAAGCCCTACGAACCCAGCACCAGCCCGAGCAAAATCGCCAGTCAGAATCATGCCAACCCGGCCCCCAAGGCCGCCAGCAAGCAACCACGTCAACTGGCATTTTTGCTGGGCGGGGCGGTGCCGAAAGCGCCGGAATAAGGTTTGGTGCAGGCTGCGCATCAAGCGCGCAATCAAGCGCGCAATCAAGCACCGAAATCGGGCGTTTACATCAAGTCGCTTGGCCGATGCGCTGCCAGCCCTGATCCAATTGCCCTTGCCAGGCATTGAGCGCCAGCGGCCAGAATTGTCCGATGCTGGCACAAGCGGGCCAGGCGCTGCCGGATTGGCCTGCATCAAACAAATGGCGCGCCGCTTGCTGCAGTGCCGCCAGCGGGTCGGACAAGTCAAGCGCCAGCGCACCAGTCTGTTTCGACAGTTTTTCCCCCAGCGCATTGCGTACCACCGGCACATGCAAATACCCCGGTTGCGAGTAGCCCAGCAAGCGCTGCAGGTAAATTTGCCGCGCGGTGGAATCGAGTAAATCTTCACCGCGCACAATCTCGCTGATCTGTTGTGCGGCATCATCTACCACCACTGCAATTTGATACGACCAAAAGCCATCGGCGCGGCGAAGCACGAAGTCGCCTACTTCATGTGCCAGGTTTTGCTTCAGATGGCCGAGTCGGCGCTCGAAAAAGTCAATCTGTGCCAGCCCGGCTTCCGGTACGCGCAGGCGCAGGGCGCGCGCGCTGCGTCCGGGCGCGACGCCATGGCGGCAGGTGCCGGGGTAAATGGCTGCGCCATCGCTGGCCAGACCCAGGCGAGAATCGGCTATTTCGCGGCGGCTGCAGGCGCAGGGGTAGCACAGCGTGCCAAGCTGGCTGGCGGCTGACTCGTACAGGGCTTTGCGGCGGCTTTGCCAGAGCACTTCGCCATCCCAATGCAAACCGAGGGTTTGCAAATCGGCCAAAATCTGCTCTGCCGCACCGGGCACACTGCGCGCTTCGTCAACATCTTCAATCCGCACCAGCCACTGCCCGTGGTGGACTTTGGCGTCCAAAAAACTGGCCAGTGCCGCGACCAGCGAACCCATATGCAGCGGGCCGCTGGGGGAGGGGGCAAAGCGGCCAATGTAAGGCGTCACGGCGCTACGCTGTTAGCCAATCAGCGCTTGGGTTTTTGTACCATGGCACTGCCGACGCCATGGCGCTTCGGTTCGCTGATGGCGGAAACCAGCCCCTCCGGGCGGAACCAGATGGCGCTGGCGGCACCAATTTCCCAGCCGCCATCGCGCCATTGGTGGCCTAGCTTGCTCAATGCCAAGCCCTGTTCGCTTTCCACAAAACCCGGTTCAACCTGGGTTTGCGCACCATTGCGCTGTGACATGCGTGGCGCGGCCAGCGCCTGATCCAGCGGCATGCGCAAATCGATATGGTTGATCAGGGTTTGCAATACCGTGGTAATGATGGTGGAGCCACCAGGGCTGCCCAGGGTGAAGGCCGGTTTGCCATCTTTCAGCACAATGGTCGGGCTCATGCTGGAGCGTGGCCGCTTGCCTGCTTCCGGCACATTCGGGTGCGGGCCGGAAAAGTCAAAATCGGTCATTTCATTATTCAGGATAAAGCCATAACCTGGCACCACGATACCACTGCCGCCCCAGCTTTCAATGGTGAAGGTGTACGACACCACATTGCCGTCTTTGTCCGATACCGTTAAGTGGGTGGTGTGCGGGCTTTCATTTTGCAAGCTGACTCTGGCTTGCGGGCGCAAGGGGTAGCTCGGGTCTTGCTGGAAGGGATAAGGGTCGCCCGCATCGGCGCGGCTGGTGGCCTGCGTCAGGCTAATCGACTTGCGCCGTTCGGCGGCATAGGCTTTACTCAGCAAGCCCTGGACTGGTACGTCGATAAATTCCGGATCAGCCAGATAGGCATTGCGGTCGGCATAGGCCAGGCGCGAAGCTTCCAGGTACAGATGTTCTACCGTGGCGCGCGGCATGCTGGCCAGATCATAGCCTTCCAGAATATTCAGCGCTTCGCCAATGGCAACGCCGCCACTGCTGGGCAAGGCCATGCCATACACCTCGAAACCGCGGTAAGTGGTGCGAACCGGCAAGCGGATCCGCGCTTCATAATTGGCCAGATCGGCCATGCTCAAAAAGCCCGG
>JBDLSU010000844.1:0-6198 GCA_039799405.1 Pseudomonadota bacterium
CAGTCGATGCCAAGGGCAAGCTGGTGGCCTGGCACAACCATTTCATTACCTTTGCCAACCGCATTATGCGCGATGGCAAAAGTGTGTTGCAACCGGGCAGCGGTGGCAATTTGAATGGTGATGAATTTCCAGGGCGCTGGCTGGAAAACTGCTTGCTGGAGCAAACCGCGATCGAATGCACGATCCCGATGGGGCCATGGCGTGCGCCCGGCAGCAATGTATTTGCCTGGGTGTTCCAGAGTTTTATCGATGAACTGGCGCACGCCGCCGGACGCGACCCGCTGGCCATGCGGCTGGAACTACTGGGCGAGAAAGACCTGGTGCCCGGCACCGGTGAGCGTGGCCAGCCGTTTAATGTGGCGCGCATGAAAAAGGTCTTGCAGGTGCTGGCAGAAAAATCCGGCTGGGGCAAGCAAAAATTTGCCAAAGGACGCGGCCAGGGCATCGCGTTTCACTTCAGCCATCGCGGTTATATTGCTGAAGTAGCCGAAGTAACCGTGTCGAAAGACGGCAAGCTCAAGGTGGACCGGGTGGTGGTGGTGAGCGATATCGGCGCACAAATCGTCAATGTAAGCGGCGCGGAAAATCAGGTACAAGGCTCGATTGTGGATGGCTTGAGCACGCTGCTGTACCCGCAACTTGATATTGAGAAGGGGCGCGTCGTACAAGGCAATTTCGACCAGTACCCGCTACTGCGCATGGGGCAGGAACCGACCAAAATTGAAGTCCATTTTTTAAAAACCGACTACCCGGTGACCGGGCTGGGCGAGCCTGCCTTGCCGCCATTGGCACCGGCGGTGTGCAATGCGATATTCGCGGCCACTGGCAAGCGCGTGCGGCAATTGCCGCTGGCGCGGGTTGATTTGAGTTGGGCTTAAGCTGGGCTGAAGTTGGGCTAACCTGGGGATTGAGTTCGGCTTGGTTGGCGTTAAGTTGGCGTTAAGTCGGCGTTCAACCCACATTTCATTGCCCCATGCTTGCGCCAGTTTGATCAATCCATTAAACTGGCGCGATGCAATAAATCAATAGCAAATTTACGAACAAACCATTTTTCCAGTCGAGGCAATCATGTCGATCAAAACCAGTACCTTCGGGCGTCTGGAGCTTTCCGGTAAAGAAGCGAGCGAATTTATCAAACAAATGAATGACGACAAGCCCAATCCCGGTGCCGTGGCAGCGCTTCAGCGCGGACGCAAATTATTACAGCAAGTGCTACCTGCGATTAGCGGCAGCACGGGTAATAGCAGCAGTGGCAACAACAATAGCAACAAATAAGTCATTGCACTTCTTATGCAAGCAGGTGTTGACTTTACCATCCGGCAGCTCTTGCCAAGCGACCGGATCAAATCCTTCAGCGCAGGCGACAGTTCGGCGCAACCACTAAAAACATTTCTACAAAAGCAGGCGCAACACTTCCATGGCGCACATATCGCCAAAACATGGGTTGCGGTCAAACTGCAAGCGCAAGAAAATGGCACTCTGGCCGAAGAGGCGCAAGCTGCAGTGCTGGGCTACATCACCCTGATTTGTAGCGAAATCAGCCTGCGCAACGCCTATGCCATCGAAGATTGTCCCACCGCCAACCAGTATGAATACATGCCCGCGCTCAAAATAGCCCGGCTGGCAGTGGATAGCCGCTACCGCAGTCAAGGCATCGGAGACCAACTGCTCGCCCTGGCGATTGCAATTGGCACCGATTTGATCGCGCCTTATATTGGATGCCGCTTCATTATTACCGACGCAAAGAAAGGTGCGATCCGCTTCTATCAGAAATTTGGTTTCACACTCCTCGAAAGCGAGCAGGAGCAAGACGCCCCTGCCATGTTTCTGGACATCTTGCAGCTTCCTGAAGCCAACCAAGTGAAGCCCACCAAGTGAAGCCCACCAGGCGTGAGCGTTAACCGCATCAGAACTGGTGCCGCACCCCTATTGTCAGCGTAGTTCGCCCGGTAATCCCGGCGGGTAATTTAAAGCCCTGATCATCAAAAACATTGCTGGCATAACCGGCATCGGTATTGGTACGATCCGCCTGAATATACACATTGGTACGCTTGGAAAATTTGTAATTGACCATGGCTGCCAGCAGATTTTTACGCCCGTCGGCATTTTTTTGGCGTTCGTGGTAATACGCGCCATACAAATCGATATTCGCCGTGGCGGCATACGACAAGCCGCTGGTGATGACATCATTTTTCTGGCTGCTGGCGTCGCTGCGCTGGTTGATATAGCCCAGAAACAATTTCACCGGGGCCGAAACCTGATAGGCACCGCTCAGAATAAAGGCTTTGCGGTCGGCCACACCAGCGGCGTTGCGGGTGCTCTGATAAACCGTGCCGAGCGAGAACGGGCCGTCTTCATAGGTCAGGCTGACGCCGGTATTGCGTCTGGCACGCGCGCTACTGGCTTGTTCGCCAAAGGCCCACATCACGCCGGGAGAAAATGCGCCGAATTTGCCGACGTATTTGATCGAATTATCCCAGCGCTTGCTGGTGTAATTGTCGTAGAAATAGCCACCGTCATTCAGATTGGCCCAGCCAAACGGATCGCCCAGCGGCGACACATCGTAACCCAGGCTGTTTTGCCGCCCCAGCGTGACCGTGCCAAAGCTGCCGGACAAACCGACGGTGGATGTGCGCCCGAACAGGCGGTTGCTTTGGGCAGCGGTGCCGGTATCGGGGTTGATGCCGCCTTCCAGCAACACCAGTGCTTTCAGGCCACCGCCCAGGTCTTCCGATCCTTTAATGCCCCAGCGGCTGGAACTGGCCGAGCCGGAGGCGATTTCGGTCAGGCTTTTGCCGCTGGCAGTGGTGTTGGTGCTATAGCGCAGGCCCAGATCCAGCCGACCATAGATGGTGACGTTTGATTGTGCCAGCGCCTGGCTGGTCGGCAACATAACGATAGTTGCCAGCGACAGGGCCAGCATGGTGGGGCGAAGTGAATTGTTCATGACCGTTCCTTGGTATGAGGGTGGATGACAGTGATCAGGCAGGGCACTGCCTTACTTCGCTTCGGCTTTGGCACCGTAGCGCTTGGTCCATTCAGCCAGAATGCGGGCGCGGTTTTTCGCGGCCCAGTTAAAGTCGTTTTTCTTCATCAACAGCGTTTCATAATGATCAGGAATGCCTTCAGCCGGTTTCACCGAGCCGGGATAGGCGGTAATGGCGTAGAAATTGCCATGAATGGCGTTGGCTTCCTTGGTCGCCATCCAGTCCACCAGTTTTTTGGCACCGTCGATATTCGACCCGCCCTTCACCACCGCATTGGCTTCCACGTCCCAGCCCAAACCTTCGCCCGGATAGACGATGGCAATTGGCTTGCCGCTGCGCAGTTCCAGCCCGGCGCGAAACTCGAAGGAAATGCCAATCGCAATTTCCCCCAACCCGGCTTGCTTGCACGGTTTGGAACCGGAATGCGAATAATAGGCAATGTTTTCATGCAGCGCATCCATGTATTTCCAACCATCTTTTTCGCCCCACAACTGCAACCAGGCGCTGACATCAAGAAAACCGGTGCCGCTGGAACCGGGGTGCGGCATCACGATCTTGCCCTTGTACACCGGGTTGAGCAAATCTTTCCAACTGGCGGGTTTGGGCAGATTGCTTTTTTTGGCTTCGTTCAGGTTAAAACAAATGGCCGAACCCCACACGTCGTTACCCACCCAGCTTGGCGGCTTGGCTGTGTCGGAATAGGCCGGGTTGAGCAATTTAAAGCCTTTCGGTTCGTAGGGCAGCAACATGCCTTCTTGCGATAACAAAGACAGCGTGGTGGCCGCCAGCCCGACCACCACATCGGCTTGCGGTGCCGCTTTTTCGGCCAGCAAGCGGCTGGTAATGACGCCGGTAGAATCGCGCACCCATTTGATTTCAATTTCGGGGTGAACTTTTTCAAAACCGGTTTTATAGAATTTGAGCACTTCAGGTTCGATGGCGGTGTAGGCGGTCAGGGTGGATTTGCCCTGTGCCTGGGCGCTACCCGCCAACACGGTCAATGCGAGAACACGGCCAATGCTGGCAAGATGATGCAGGGTGCGATTTCGTTGGGACGTAACAAGCCAGCCGCCAACAGAGGTGATCGGTTTCATTTGATACTCCAAAAAGTGAATTGGCATCATAAGCAGTGGCTAACAGCGGGGGGCGAGCTGTAGCCGGGCGCATAGTGGAGCCCCGTTCTTCCAACTGTTACGGGCTTCATGCGCGTCGATGCTGTCGCGCTTGGCCGTAAGGATCAGGGCACTGCATTGCTATAGTTTTAATGGTGCATGGCTGGATTGTCAAGCGGCTTGCCAGAACCGGACAAAATTGCCGCAGTTTATTAATTTGTGCCAGTTTTGCCGTTGCCATGACGCAACATGGCAGAAAGTGGCCGCGATTGGATTATAATTTGCTGCAATTTCCCTTCTGGTATCGGACCCCGCCATGACCAGTCTCTGCCTGTTACCGCGTTTCTGTCTGGCGCATTTGTACTGGTTTTGCCTGTTGCCCGGCCTGGGCATGAGCCATCTGGTATCGGCACAAACGCTGATCAAATTATGTTATGAGGATGCCACTTACTTCCCATGGCAGATCAAAAATGGTCATGGACTGGATAATAATCTGGTAGAAATGGCAGCGCAGAAAATTGGCGTCAAGGTCGAGATGCTGGCCATACCCTGGAAGCGCTGCATGACCGAAGTTGGCTACGATACCCAGGCGGGCGGTTTTGCAGCCAGCTACAACCTGGAGCGCGCCTCGTTTGCGGTGTACCCGATGCGTGACGGCAAACCGGATCCCGGCCGCCGCATGCGCTATGACAGTTATTCGCTATACCGCCTCAAGGGCAGCAGCGCCAGTTGGGATGGCAAGCAATTGAGCCAGTTGAGCGGGCCGGTGGGGGTACAACTGGGTTATTCGATCGCGGTGGATTTGCGCAAGCTGGGTGCCGATGTGGATGAATCACACATCAACCCGGAACTGCAACTGCGCAAACTGCTGGCCGGGCGGGTGCAACTGGTGGCTTTGTTGACGCTGGATGGCGACAAACTATTGGAACAACCCGGCTTTGCCCAAAAAGTGGAACGCATCAACCCGGCGCTGGTGGAACGGCCTTACTTCCTGATTTTCAACAAGGAATATTACGCCCGCAACAGCAAGCTGGTGAACGACATGTGGGATGCGCTGGCGCAGGTGCGGGAATCGGAACAATTCAAAACCCTGCGCCAAAAACGTATTAAAGCTGGCCAATAAGTGAGCCAATAAGCTGGTTTAACTCACCATGCGCGATTGCGCCAACGTCAGGCACTGCTGCACATCGACGCAAATGCGCCCGGCCAGTTGTTCTTGCAATAACAGGCTGACGCCGCAATTTTCCACATATTGTTGCGACCAGATAATGGTGTGGGTATGCACATCAATCAGGCGGATATTGACTTTAATGCGCTGCATTTCCAGTTGAATCCCACCTTCCAGCATATAACCGGAAGCCATGCCGAATTGATCCGGTTCATGCCCTGTTTTACCAGTCGCCATATCATTCAGGGCGGCAGCGGCCACCAGTTGCGTACCAAACGCCTTATATAAATGAAAGCTTAAATCCTGATTCACGCCCTCGGTAAAATTGCGCCCCGGAATATCTTCCGCAATATATTGCAATGGCACCAGCGCAATCAGCGGTGGCGTATGGCTGGATTTACATTCTTCCACTTTACGCTGGATTTTCGGGCAATAATTGCCCAGGGGGATGGAAAACAGAATTTTCGCATCGTTCATATAATTGCTGTAATACTCTTTCAGGCGATCACGCAAACGCCCGACTTGTACCCGCACCACCGGATCTTCCCCCGGATAATAAGTCGCAGGATTACGATCAAATACTTCCAGCCCGATCGCATATTCACACATATCACGTTTGCTGCCATAAATACTCTGCTCAACCAAATAGCGCAATAAGCGGCACATACGGCGCGCCCGTTTAAATACGTCACTTTTTAACATTTGTTCCAAAGCATCGCTGATTTCTTCTGCAGAAATCGATGATTGCATCAACGCATGGTGAAAAGGCGATGCATGAGATTCAATCATGGTTTCAAAAGCGGTCATGATACAACTCCTGTTTTATTGTGTAGGTTATCCAGCAAAGGCAAAGCCTGAACGACTGGCTATGGCAACAAGCTCTGGTGCCGGGGTACGGCAGGCAATCTCTCCACTTGCCCAAAACCCGCTG
>JBDLSU010000845.1:0-8566 GCA_039799405.1 Pseudomonadota bacterium
TCCCCAACTGGGATGCCGCGCGCGATGCGATCCGCAATCTGGCGCAAGCCAAGCTGCCACTGTCGATGCTGCGCCTGTCCAACGCCATGGAAACCCAAACCATGCTGGCCCTGGCGGGCCACGCCAAACAAATCAAATGGCTGGAGCGCTATTTGTCCTGGCGCGGTTGCAGTGAAGGCAAATGCATGTTGATGCTGGGCGTTACCGGCCGAGGCGACACCGTGCGCGCCACCTTGTCCAGTGCTTTACGCATTTTGCGCCAGTTTGAAGGCGTGCATCTGGGGCGCAAGCTGGGCGACAAGTGGAAAGACGGGCGCTTCAAAAACGTGTATTTGCGCAATGTGGCCTGGCAACATGGCTATGCCATCGATACCTGCGAAACCGCCGTCGATTGGCCGCGCGTCAGCATCATGATGCAGGCGCTGGAACAAGCCGCGCGCGACGCCTTCGCGCAGGATGGCGAGCGCGTCCACACCTACACCCATCTGTCGCACCTGTATGCGCAGGGGGCCAGCGTCTACACCACCTTTGTGTATCGTCTGTCCGGCAACTATGACCATGATCTGGCACGCTGGCAGCGCCTGAAAGCCGCCGTGTGCGAAGCCATGGTCAAACATGGTGGCACCATCAGCCACCAGCACGGTGTTGGTGCCGACCATGCGCCGTATCTGGCGGCAGAAAAAAGCGCACTCGGCATCGCTACCCTGCGCAAATTGTTCAACCATTTTGACCCGGACGGCTTGATGAATCCGGGCAAGTGCTTGCCAGGGGCGGATTAATGCCAGACGCCAATCGTCCCCAGGCCGGTATGTGGCAAGCAGGCTGGCGTGATCAATGCCAGATGGCCGCGCATCAGCAATGGGATTGCATCATCATCGGTGGCGGCATCACTGGCGCAGGCATCTTGCTGGAAGCAGCCCGCCGTGGCTGGAAGGTGTTGCTGCTGGAACAGCGCGATTTTGCCTGGGGCACGTCCAGCCGTTCGTCCAAGCTGGTGCATGGCGGTTTGCGCTATCTGAAGCAAGGCCAGTTTGGCTTGACTGCCGAATCAGTACGCGAACGCCAGCACCTGTTGCAACAAGCCGCTGGCCTGGTCGAACCGCAAGGCTTTGTGCTGGCCGATGTGGCCGGGCGCAAGCCGGGGCGCTGGATGGTCTCGCTCGGTTTGGCGATTTACGATGTCATGGCCGGACGCGGTAGAAATGGCGCAGCGCGCAGCCGCTATCACAACGCTGCAGACTTGCTGATGCTGGCACCGAATATCGCCCGCCAGGGCCTGAAGGGCGGGGTGCAATATCAGGACGCCAAAACCGACGACGCGCGCCTGGTCTTGCGCGTGCTGCAAGAGGCCATCAGCCATGGCGCACAAGCTTATAACTATATGCAGGTAGCCCAATTGTTGCGCGAACAGCGTGGCGGCGGTGAGTGCGGCCGCGTGTGTGGGGTCGAAGTGGTGGATGTCATTTCCGGCGAGCGTACCAAAATCCACGCCAAACTGGTCATTAGCGCCACCGGGGCCTGGGCCGACCAATTGCGGCCGCAGGGCGAGGGCAGGGTAGCGCAAAAAATTCGCCCCCTTCGTGGCAGTCATTTATTATTCCCGGCCTGGCGTTTGCCAGTGGCGCAGGCGATCAGCCTGATGCATCCGCAAGATGGCCGTCCGGTATTCGCCTATCCCTGGGAAGGCATGACTTTGGTCGGCACCACCGATGTCGATCACGCTGCCGATATGCAGCAAGAAGCGGTGATTACCCAGGCCGAACTCGATTACCTGATGGCTGCGCTGGATTATCAATTTCCTGATTTGGCGTTAAAAACTGCCGATGTGGTCGCCACCTACGCCGGGGTGCGCCCGGTGATCGATACCGGCCAGCTTGACCCCTCCAAAGAAGGGCGCGACCATGTGTTGTGGCTGGAACACGGCTTGTTGACGGTGGCCGGTGGCAAACTCACCACCTTCCGCACCATTGCCCAGGATGCACTGGCGCATGCGGTCAAACATTTGCCCGATCTGCCCCGGCTGGATACCGAAAACCCGGCCTATGCCCATATTTTTGCCGCCACCGCAGCGGTACATCACCCGGCCTTGTCGGACGCACAACTGCTACGCCTGCAAGGGCGCTACGGTGCCCAGGCCCGAACCTTGCTGGCTTGCGCCTGGCCGGACGAATTGCAAACCATCCAGACTTGCCCGACCCTGTGGGCCGAACTACGCTGGGCCGCGCGCTTTGAAGCGGTGATGCATCTGGAAGACCTGATGTTGCGCCGTACCCGGCTCGGCCTGCAACTGGCGCAGGGCGGACGTGAGCAATTGCCGCGCATCCGCGCCATTTGCCAGCCGGAACTGGGCTGGGATGATGCACGCTGGGAACAAGAACAACGCGCCTACCTGGCGCTATGGCAAAAAAACTATAGCCTGCCTGGCAGCAAGCAAACCCAATCCGGAGAGCAAGCATGAGCATGGATTATCTGTTAGCCATCGATAACGGCACCCAGAGCGTGCGCGCGATTCTGTTTGATCAGCACGGCCATTTGATTGCCAAACAACAAGTTCACCTGGAAGCCTATTTTTCCACCCACCCCGGCTGGGCCGAACATGACCCGGAAGATTATTGGCAAGCCGTTAGCACCGCCTGCCAGCGGCTGTGGGCCGAGCATCCGCAATACCAGTCTTGCGTGCGCGGCGTGGCCGTTACCACCCAGCGCGGCACCCTGATTAATCTGGACAAGGACGGTAAAGTGCTGCGCCCGGCCATTACCTGGCTCGATCAGCGCCGTACCGACCAGGTGCCGCCCATCAGCAAATGGTGGCAACTGGCATTCAAGCTGGCCGGGGTGGAACATACCATCAATTATTTCCGGGGCGAAGCGGAAATGAACTGGATCAAGGCCAATCAGCCCGATATCTGGGACAACAGCGCGCATGTGTTGCTGCTGTCGGGCTATTTGAATTACCGCTTGTGTGACCGCTTTGTCGATTCCATCGGCTCGCAAGTGGCCTATCTGCCCTTCGACTATAAAAAACTGCAATGGGCTGGCAAGCGTGACTGGAAATGGCAAGCCATTTCGGTACGGCGCGAAACCCTGCCGGAACTGGTCGCACCCGGCACCCAAATCGGTCTGATCACCCCCGCCGCCGCCGCTGCCACCGGCATTGCCGTCGGCACGCCCTTGTTTGCCGCCGCCGCCGACAAAGCCTGCGAAGTGATCGGTGCCGGTTGCATGGCCCCGCATATCGGCTGCGTCAGCTACGGTACCACCGCCACCATCAATACCACCAGCAGCAAATACGTTGAAGTCACACCCTTCATTCCGCCATACCCGGCCGCCATGCCGGGCGCGTATAGCACCGAAGTGCAAATCTTCCGGGGCTACTGGATGGTCAACTGGTTCAAAGAACAATTCGGTCACCACGAACAAAGCAAGGCGCTGGACTTGGGCGTACCTGCCGAATCGCTGTTTGACGAACTGGTCAACGCAGTGCCACCCGGTTCCATGGGCCTGATGCTGCAACCCTACTGGACCCCCGGCATCAAGGTGCCCGGCCCGGAAGCCAAGGGTGCGATTATCGGCTTTGGCGATGTCCACACCCGCGCCCACGTCTACCGCGCCATTCTGGAAGGCCTGGCCTATGCGCTGCGCGAAGGCAAGGAACGCACCGAAAAGCGCAGCAAGGTCGCCATTACCGAACTGCGCATCTCCGGTGGTGGTTCGCAAAGCGACGCCGCCATGCAATTGACCGCCGATATTTTTGGCCTGCCCACCGCGCGCCCGCATGTGTATGAAACCTCTGGCCTGGGTGCCGCAATTTGCATTGCCGCTGGCCTGAAATTGCACGCCGACTTTCCGAGCGCAATTGCCGCCATGACCCGGATTGGCGATGTGTTTCATCCCATACCACAGAATAAAAAAATCTATGATGAGCTATATCACCGCGTTTACCAGAAAATGTATAATCGGCTCCAGCCTTTGTACCAGGAAATTCAACAAATTACCGGTTATCCACGGCTGGATTAATCTGCCCGGCAGGCGGAATTAACGGTGGCCTGAGTTTGCTGCTGAGTTTGCTGCCGAGGCTGCCATTGTCATGGCAACATCATAATAAAAGTGTACGATCGACCCTTGCATTTATAAAACCAAGCAACACCACATCATCATTCCAACAAAATACCATCAGGAGCTACTATGGATCGCCGCAAATTTCTACAACACGCCACTTACTTTACCGTTGCCAGTGCCAGTACCACCCTGGTGGCTTGCGGCGGCGGCAGTGGTGGCACTGCAACCCCGGCCAGCGGCAATTTCCGCTTTACCCACGGGGTTGCCAGCGGTGACCCGAAAGCCGCCAGCATGGTGTTCTGGACCCGCTGTGTGCGCACCAGCAATGCTCCGGACGATATCAGCCTGGTGCTCGAAGTTTCCACCAGCAATACCTTTGCCAGCCTGGCCGCATCGGTCAATCTGGTCGCCAGCAGCACCTATGACTACACCGTGCGCGCCAAAGTCACTGGCTTGACTGCCAATACCGTCTATTATTACCGCTTCGTCGCCACTGGCGACATCAGCCCCATCGGCCAGAGCAAAACCGCACCACTCGATACCGCCAACCCGGCCGAAGTACGCTTCGCCTGGATGACCTGTCAGGACTGGAGCGTCAACCACTGGGCTGCCATGGAAATGCTGGCTGCTGAAAACCTCGATTTTGTGGTGCATCTGGGGGACTATATCTATGAAACCGTGGGCGCAGCGTTCCAGAGCGGTGCCGCCGAACCGGCCCATACCAAAATCACCCTGCCCAATGGCGTGGCCGGGCGCGATGGTGCCATTTCGGCCAGTTCGCTGGAAGACTACCGCACCCTGTACCGCACCTATCGCTCTGACAGTCGCCTGCAGGAAATCCACCGCCGCTTCCCGATGATCGCCATTTGGGATGACCATGAATTTTCTGACGATTGCTGGCAAGATCACCAAACCTATACCAATGAAAACAAGCAGCAGACCAACCGCCGCCGCGACGCCACCCAGGCCTGGGCCGAATACATGCCCATCGATTTTGGCGATGTCTCGTTTGATCTGGGCAAGGCCGGGTTTCAGAATATCCGCATCTATCGCGATTTCCGCTTTGGCAGCCTGATGCATCTGGTCATGACCGATGAACGCCTGTACCGCGACGATCACCTGGTCACCGAAAGCGCCATCGCCCAGTTGCTGGGCAGTGACCCGGTTAATGGCAATGACTTCACCGGCACCCGCTACTTTGTACCGCAACCGCTGCTGCAAGCCTACGAACGCCAGGCCACGGCGGCTTTACAACGCACCCCCAGCATTCTGGGCACCACCCAGACCGACTGGTGGAAGCAAACCATGAAATCGTCCACCGCCACCTGGAAAGTGTGGGGCAATGAAGTCACGCTGTGCAATATGATGATCGATCTGCGTGGTCGTGCGCCATCGCCGTATGACCAGTTATTCGTGGTCAATGCCGATACCTTTGACGGCTACCCGAGCCATCGTGCAGAACTGATGAATTACGTAAAAAACCAGAACATCAGCAATCTGGTCGCCATTACCGGCGATTTGCACGCCTTCCAGTGCGCCGTCATCCGCGACAACGCCAACCCCGCCACCGGCATCCCGGTTGCGGTCGATTTTGTCGCCGCCGGCATCAGTTCCAGTTCCACCTACAGCTATTTCAAAGCCGGGGCCGGTACCACCCCCTTGGCCCAACTGGTCGCCACCCCGGCTACCTGGAACGGAATTTTGGGGGCCAACAACCCGGACTTTGCCTACATCGATCAGGACGCCCAGGGCTATGTCACCGCCACCGTTACCGCCAACAGCTTCACGGTCTGGTTTAACAAAATCAAACCCCTCAATGCCGATGGCAGCAAACCGGCTTCACCCTTACTCAAACGCACCAAAATCACCGTGGCGGCCGGTTCCAACCGTCCGGTGGTGGAAGATAACGTGGCCTGACTTGCGGCCTGACTTGTGGCATGGCTGCAACGACAGCGTGGCCCGGTGATCTGCCTGAACCGCCGCACTGCGGCAAGTTGGGCAAGATTTGGGCCATGCTGTGGTTACCGTGGTATCAAAACGCGCAATCCCTTGCCAGCCAGCCGATTGTGTATCGGTCAGATCAACGCTGATCCGGGTTTGCCACACAGCCCGGGAGTATGATTGAGAAAGCCTGCGCCGGGCTTTGGGCACAGGTTTCATCAAGGGATAATTCATGCCATCTGTGATGTCGCGCTTGCAAGAACCATTCAATCTGCTGGGCCTGGCCCTGTTATACGTGCTGCTGGGGCGGCTGGCCTTGCTACTGGCAATTCCCCCCGGCTATGCCATGGCGATCTATCCGCCCGCCGGGCTGGCGCTGGGCGCG
Organism: Pseudomonadota bacterium; assembly: GCA_039799405.1. Taxonomy (GTDB): domain Bacteria; phylum Pseudomonadota; class Gammaproteobacteria; order Burkholderiales; family Burkholderiaceae_D; genus CAMBDR01. The sequence goes on from JBDLSU010000845.1 coordinate 6,386, forward strand.
CTGCTGGTCGGTGGCTATCGCTATGCCGGTGCCGTATTGCTCGGCTCGTTTTTGCTCAATAGCTGGATCGGCTATGAAAACTCCGGCAGTGTCAATACCACCGCGCTGCTGCTGGCCTTGTCGATTGCCTGCGGTGCCGCAGTGCAAGCCGCCAGCGGCCGGGCGCTGTTGCAGCGCTGGGTCGGCTTTCCGCTGACGCTCGATACCAATAAAAAAATCTTCCGTTTCATTGTCCTTGGGGCCGTGCTCTCTTGCTGCATCAATGCCAGCATTGGCATCGGCGCTTTGCTCGGCTTTGGCTTCCTGCCCGCCTCGCAAGCGGCTGGCAACTGGTTTACCTGGTGGGTTGGCGATGCGCTCGGCGTGATGATCATTACCCCGCTATGCCTGATTTTGCGTGGCCAACCCGCCAGCCTGTGGCGCTCGCGTGCCAGCAATGTGATGTTGCCGCTATTGCTGACCCTGGTGGGCGTGGTCACCGTGTTTTTATATGTGCGGCAGTGGGAACAAAACAAATTTCAACTCGAATTTCGCGAAACCGCGCAACGCATCGGCAGCACCCTGCAGATTCGGCTTGATGCCCATGTCGAAGTGCAGCGCAGCGTGGTCAGCCTGTTTTCCGCCGTAGACACCATCAACGAGCGCGAATTTGCCGATTTTGTCGCGCAGTCCGTCGCCAGCAATGGCGCGCTGCAGGCGATAGAATGGGCGCCCCGGGTCAAAGACCCGCAACGCGCCAGCTTTGAAACCCGGCACCGCAACAACAACCCGCTGTTTGCCATTCAGGAACGTCAGGGCAACAAACTGGTCAGTGCCAGCATGCGCGACGAATATTACCCGGTACTCTATGCCGCGCCTGCCCTGGGCAATGAACGCGCACTCGGTTTTGACCTGGCTTCCGAGCGGGTGCGCTACCGTGCCATGAGCGACGCGCGCGACCTCGGTTTGCCCGTTGCATCCGAACCGGTCGTATTGGTACAAAGCGCAGCCGGTGGCAATGTGCAACTGATGGGCAGCATTTTGTTTTCTGCGCTGTACGACAAAAAAAGCAATGCCCATGATAAAGACAGCCGCCGCCAGGCCAATACCGGCATGGTGGTCAGCGTGCTGCGCATTGGCGATGTCATCTCGACCCTGCTGACCCCGGACGACAAGCAAAATATTCTGTTTCGCCTCAGTGACAGCAACCTCAATCCCGGCGCGGCAGCCTACTTTGACAGCTATGCCGGGGCCGTTCGCAGCGCCAGTCCTTCCCCCTTGTTCTCCAGCAATATCACCTTCGGCGGGCGCGAACTGTTACTGGTCGCCGATCCGGCCGAAGGCTATCTGAATGCCCATAAATCCTGGGCTGCCTGGGGGGCCATGGTTGGCGGCATGCTCTTTGCCGGGCTGGTTTGCATGTATTTGCTTTACGTCAGCGGTCGCGCCTTCATGGTCGAAGCGCTGGTCGATCAGCGCACCCACGAACTGTATGATTCCGAACACCGCCTGCATGCCATTCTCGACAATGCCGCCGAAGGCATCATGACCTTCGACGGCGACGGCCGTGTCACCCTCTCCAATCGCGCCGCCCACCACCTGCTGGGACATGACGACGCCAGCCGCCAGCATATCGACCCCAGCCTCGGCGGTCGCCTTTTTTCCGATCTGTTCCACCAGAGCGGCCAGCAAGCAAACCTGCAACTGGCGCAACTGCTGACCGAAGCAGACAGCACCGGCCAAAGCCATGTCTTTCGCGAAGTGCTGGCGCGTCGCCCCGATGGCACCTCGCTCGAAGTCGGGCTGGCCCTGGCCAAATTGCTCAACCGCGAACAAGTCATGGTCATCGTCATCATTCACGATCTGACCGAGCAAAAACGGGTCGAACGCCTGAAGGGGGAATTTGTCTCGGCCGTCTCGCACGAACTGCGCACCCCGCTGACCTCGATTCGTGGCTCACTCGGCCTGCTGGTCGGTGGCGTCGGCGGCACCATCCCGGAATCGGCCAAAAAACTGATCAAACTCGCCAACGACAATGCCGAACGGCTCTCGGTACTCATCAACGACCTGCTCGACTTTGAACGGCTCGAATATGGCGGCATGCTATTCTTTGCCGAAGCCCAAAGCGCCAGCGAACTGGTCAAAAAAGCCATCGACATGAATCAGGGCTATGCCCAGAAATTTCATATCCAGTTAATGCTG
>JBDLSU010000846.1:0-3310 GCA_039799405.1 Pseudomonadota bacterium
CGTAATCAAGGCACCGGGTGGGTATTCCGCCGTGATTTCACTATGCTGGTCAATAAAGTCAATCCGGCTGACCGCCTCATTGTGCTGGCGAATGTAATCGTAGCTTTTGGTCGAGCCGCCATGGTTGTTGAAGGTAACGCAGGGGCTAATGACATCGATAAACGCTGCGCCGCCATGGCCGATGGCACCTTTGATCAGCGGTACCAGTTGTTCTTTGTCGCCAGAAAAACTGCGCGCCACATAGGTGGCACCGAGTTGCAGTGCCAGGCCGACCAGGTCAATCGGGCTGTCGTTATTGATCACGCCTTTTTTGCTCTTGGAACCACGGTCGGCGGTGGCCGAGAACTGGCCCTTGGTTAAACCGTAGACGCCGTTATTTTCCACGATATAGGCCATGCGCACGCCACGCCGCATGGCGTTGGCAAACTGGCCCAGGCCGATGGAGGCGGAATCGCCGTCGCCGGAGACGCCCAGGTAGAGCAAATCGCGATTGGCCAGATTGGCTCCGGTTAATACCGATGGCATGCGGCCATGCACGGTGTTAAAACCGTGTGATGCGCCGAGAAAATAATCCGGCGTTTTGGAGCTGCAACCAATGCCGGACAGTTTGGCCACGCGGTGCGGTTCAATATCCATTTCCCAGCAGGCCTGGATGATGGCGGCGGAGATGGAGTCGTGGCCGCAACCGGCGCACAGGGTTGAGATACGGCCTTCGTAGTCGCGCCGGGTGTAGCCGACTTTGTTGGTGGTGAGCGAAGGGTGGTGCAGCTTGGGTTTGACCAGATATGTCATACGGCCTCCTGGGATGCGGTGGTGATCGTGTCGGCAATCGCGCCAGCAATAAAGCGTGCGGTAATCGGCGTGCCATCGTAATGCAGCACTTTTTGCAGGCGCGCCGGATCAATCGAAAACGCTTCCACCAGCAGGGTATGCATTTGCGCATCGCGGTTTTGTTCCACCACAAACACCCGTCTATGGGCGGCGATAAATTCGGCCACCGCATCGGGGAAGGGGTAGGCGCGCAGGCGTAGCGCGTCCAGATGCAGGCCTTGCGCCGCCAGCATGTCCAGCGCTTCGTGCATGGCCGGGCTGGTGGAGCCGAAAAAGATCACGCCATCGCTGGTGGCTTGTTTGGCCGGGTGCAATACCGGTTGCGGCACCATGCTGGCGGCGCTTTGGAATTTGCGCAGCAAGCGTTCCATATTGTAGATATAGTCCGGCCCGCGTTCGGAATAGCGCGCATATGGGTCGCGCGTGGTGCCACGGGTGAAGAACGCGCCTTTGCTGGGGTGGGTGCCGGGCAGGGTGCGCCAGGGAATGCCATCGCCATCCACATCTTTATAGCGGCCAAAATCCTTGCCCGCTTCCAGCTCTTCTGCCGTCATCACCTTGCCACGGCGGTACTCGCGCGCATCGTCCCACACAAACGGTTTGGACAGGCGCTGATTCATGCCGATATCCAGATCGGTCATGATGAAGACCGGGGTTTGCAATTGATCAGCCAAATCCAGCGCAGCGGCGGCGTGTTCAAAGCATTCGTAAGGGTCTTCCGGGAACAGCAGCACATGGCGGGTATCGCCGTGCGAGGCAAAGGCGCAGGCCAGAATGTCGGATTGCTGGGTGCGGGTCGGCATGCCAGTCGAGGGGCCGCCGCGCTGCACATCGATAATGGTGGCCGGGATTTCGGCAAAATACGCCAGGCCGATAAATTCTGCCATCAGCGATATGCCGGGGCCAGAGGTGGCGGTGAAGGCGCGCGCGCCATTCCAGGCTGCGCCCAGCACCATGCCAATCGATGCCAGTTCGTCTTCGGCTTGCACAATCGCAAAACTGTTGCGCCCGGTTGCTTCATCCACGCGAAATTTATCGCAATACTTTTGAAACGCTTCCGGCACCGACGACGAGGGCGTAATCGGATACCAGGCCGCCACCGTGGCCCCGCCATACACCAGGCCCAGCCCGAGCGCGGTATTGCCATCGGTAAAAATCTGCTCGCCGACATTATCGGCGCGCTGCACCCGAATGCCGAGCGGCACCGCCAAATGCTGCTTGACATAATCGCGCCCCAGATGCAGCGCCTTGACGTTGGAATCGAGCAGCATTTCCTTGCCCTTGTACTGCTCGGCAAACAGCTTTTCAAACACCGCCGCTTCCACGTCCAGCAACATCGAAAGCGCACCGACGTAGATGATGTTTTTAAACAGTTGGCGCTGGCGCGGGTCGGAATAAGTGCTGTTGCTGATTTCGGTCAGCGGAATGCCGATGACATGAATATCCGGGCGGAATTTGGACGGCGGAATCGGCCGCGTGCTGTCGTAAAACAGATAGCCGCCGGGGGTGATTTCGGCCACATCCGCGTCCCAGGTTTGCGGATTCATCGCCACCATCAAATCCACCCCGCCACGCCGCCCCTTGTAGCCCGCTTCGCACACCCGCGCTTCATACCAGGTCGGCATGCCTTGAATATTGCTGGGGAAAATATTGCGCGGGCTGACCGGTACGCCCATGCGCAAGATTGCCTTGGCGAATAATTCATTGGCCGAGGCCGAGCCAGAACCGTTGACGTTGGCAAATTTGATGACGAAATCGTTCACCGCTTCGATGCGTGGCACGCTGCTGCTGTTGTTGTTACTGCTGTTAGCTGCGCTGCTGGCGGGTGCCAGTTGATTCGGGTTGACGGGTGCGTTCATGCGGCCTCCTGCTGGTGAATTTTGCCGTCACGGCAGCGTGGCCCGGCTTGCGTGGTGTTGAGTAAGAATTTTTGCATATCCCACGCGCCAGTCGGGCAGCGTTCGGCGCACAAGCCGCAATGCAAGCACATGTCTTCATCCTTGACCATGACGCGCGAAGTTTTGAGTGGGGCCGAGACATACAGGCTTTGCGTCAAATTTTGCGCCGGGGCGTTCAGGTTTTGGCGTAATTGTTCTTCTTCGGCATTGGCGGTGAAGGTAATGCAATCCATCGGGCAGATATCGACGCAGGCATCGCATTCAATGCAGGTATTGCGGTTGAACACGGTTTGCACATCGCAATTGAGGCAGCGGCTGGCTTCCTTGAAGGCGGTGGCGGCGTCAAAACCCAGTTCCACTTCGACCCGGATATTCGCCAGCGCCATTTCGGCCTTGGCCCAGGGCACTTTGAAGCGCAAATCGTTGGAAACGTCGTTGTCGTAACTCCATTCGTGTATGCCCATTTTGGTGGACATTAAATTGGTCAGCGGGGCAGGGCGGCTGCGCACGTCTTCGCCGTTCAAGAAGCGGTCAATCGATACTGCCGCTTCATGCCCGTGTGCCACGGCGGTAATAATATT
>JBDLSU010000847.1:0-4680 GCA_039799405.1 Pseudomonadota bacterium
CGTTTGTGTATAATCGCCGCTTCCCGGGGCAGGTTTATGATGCCACTTTGGAGGTGAATTACAACTACTTCAGGGATTATGATCCGGGGACGGGGCGGTATTTGCAGTCCGATCCCATTGGCCTTCAGGGTGGCGTGAATACATACGGTTATGTGCTTGGAAACCCGGTGAGTAATACTGATCCGTTTGGCTTACAAACAAGACTGAAGCCTTTGCCACCAGCTCCGGGTATTGGCTCGCCGGGCGGGGCAAATGGTGGCTATGATCCACGCACGGATACTTATACGCCCCCATCGTCAAGATCATTTCTGCCTGATTGGTTGGGGGACTTACTAAGCGCGCCATTTGAGGCAAGGCGCTCTCAAAAGGAGCGCGCGACAGATGCGCCAAGCTGGTCGAAGAATTATTCACGAGACCCCAGAGAGGATTGTGATGACTTTGCCAAACGAGTTTTGAATGAACACTATGGCTGTGGTGATCCGCGTGCAGACCGACGCGGCCCAGGTTCCGAATACAGCCAAATCAAGAAATTTTGCGAGCGAGGTGGCAGATGAGCGAGCCAAAAGCAGCCCCGGTAGTGGCTTACCCTTGGGCATTCAAGCACGATGGCAATGAGCGCATTCTTTTGTGGGCAGATGGTGGGCGCGAAAAGGATTATTTCTTAAAAACAGAGGCAGGCCAGCTTTTTATCGGAGACTCAATTACTCAAATGCGCAAGGAACTGAGTTCAATTGAAAATATAGCCATCCATTGGGATGAGTCTGGTCAAATCGATTTGGATCAATTCTGGAAAAAAATACGTGGCTTGCGAAATGGGCGTGCGTCCTCAAAGGAAACGTGTAGCGTGATCTTGGCTGGGTGGAATTTCCTTGAAGACTTGGCTCGTACTGTCGCTGTTCGGAGAGATTTGCCCATCTTTACTGATGAATTGGCTCAGCGCGCCTATGAAAAAATCTTTGGTGGTTGTAACTTGCCAGCAGTAACACCTGAAAGCCGCGAATATCAACCAATTTGGCAAACAGACGAGATAGCGGCACTTAGATCAGCTATGAAACAACTTTGGCAATGTATCGTCAACATAGCACCACGCCTTATCAGTTGATTTGTATTTAAAAGCAAAAAAGTCACGCCCACCAGGCCGCAGGCTACGCCGGGTAGAATGGCCTTTCATCCAGCGGTTCGCGATAGTAACTGCAGGGAAAGCTAAAATGGTTTCGCAAGGCAAAGGCGCAGTCGTCCAGTGGAACGAAGCGCGCTACCGCGCGCGCCGCGCGTTGCCGTTGGTCAGAAGGTGAGGCACGACAACAACAGCGGCAACCCCGCTGGCGGCCAGAACCTCGCCGCCAGCAACTGCCCAGCTTGTGCGCTCGCGTGCAAGCACGCCAGCGCAAGGCCTGGCCAAGTCAAAAGCAACAACACAAAGCATAGTCCAGCGGCCGAGTGCAACACCATTGCCACGCCCGCCCAGCCGTCACACCTTGCGAGGTCGCAGTCGCTGCGCTCCTTGCTCCTTCTCCGCAAGTCGTGCCAGCTTCCCATCCGCCCCGCAAGCGGGGCTCCCCGAAAAGCAACCGCCACTTCAAAGGCAATACCATATTTCAGCTAGGTAGTGTTCAAAAGTTTGCTAAACTTCGAATACTTATAAGCGTTTCGGCATTAATACCACCCATATTTCAAAAGGCAGGTAAAACATGATCTCTCCTCGCGCCATTCGCCTTCTCCTCCGCCACTTTGATGCAATTGACCAAGTTGTTTCGCGCCGCATGACAAGAAAACGGCCTTGGGCTGAAGAGGCATTGACTGGTTTGTTGTGCGATCTCTTGGACGCAGAAACCCAAGAAGAAGAAAAGGTTTCATATACATTGCAGCAACTACATGAAGACCTTGCCCAATCTGATGAACCAATCAGTATTCGTTTGCGAATTGATTCACATCAATATCCTAAGCACCTCGAAAGATGGGTAACGCAATCTGATTTCGGCTTTATTGTCAACTATCAAGATCAATTTGAAAGCTCGCATTCAACAAGATTGGCATGGCTACTTCAAGCAAAGCGTGTCTTCCCTGAAAAAGATGGCACCTACGATGTGAATTCAAGTTTCAAATCTATAGATGCAGAACAACATGCCAGAATGAAAGCGCTACGCGACTGGGCTGGCGAGGAGTTTATTCGATACTTTCTCTACTGCCCACGTCCTAAAGAGTTGGGGCCGTATGTGCGTGAAGAGTTAAATCAAAGGCGAATCAATGCCCTATCTGATAATATTTTTGACTATACTTTAGGTCTTGAACTGCGAGATGACATCCTATCCGCTACGCCAACCACTGCCGCCGGAATGTTTGTCGGCTCACTCGATAACACGCCAAAAACGCTAGGCGAAACCCATTCCGAGATATTTAGTCATTCAATTCCATTCGCATGGTTCATCGTGCATCATCTGGCAGTTGGGCGCAGCATTCCGGGAAACCCGCGAGATCGGGGCAAAAATATCGGCCCAAGGCATCTAGATATTGAACGCTTAGTTCGTGGGGATCATCGTGTCCTAGAGGGCTTTCCTCTACCAGAGAGCCTAAATGAAAATCAGCCGCCACGCATCTTACCGGCACATACCATTGAAATTTCAGTCGTTTGCGGGACAGACCGACCTCGCAATTAGTGATAATTTGGGCCTTCCGATCCATTGAGCAACCCCAACCCCGCGTTTGGCAAGCGGTGCAAGCCTGCCTGTCGGCACCTTGCACCGCACTTGCCAGCGTAATTTATCCTCTCGCCGTCAAGGGTTCGCTTCGCCGCTGCGCGCCCTTGACCGTGCCAGCGCTGGTGGTTGCGCAACCAAAAACCGCAGCTAAAGAAAGAACGGGAACAAGATCGACGTTTCGCGCGCGCGTGCGTGGCAAAATGCGCCTCTACGGATTTTTTAACTTAGCAAGGGGAAACCGCTTTCGTTCAGTCGCTGCAAACCGTTGATTGCACTAAGGAAATCGGCCTGCCGGGCGGCAAAATCGCGTCAAGCGGACGTTACACCCAATCTGATCCGATTGGGTTAAAAGGCGGGATTAATACCTATACGTATGTCGAAGGGAATCCCCTTAGCAAGATCGATCCGCTTGGCTTGGCCACGTCTATGTGTACGAAACCGTTACATGGACTTGGAGACAAGTGGGGGCCTCGGATGTATCCAGAGAGTCGATGGAATCCTTCCCCTGCGTACCACCAATTTCTCTGTGTGAAGGATTCTTCGGGCAAGGTGACATGTGGTGGGCAGGATCGAACTGGAAGCGCTTTCGTTCCGGGCAGTCCTGGTAAGCCCAGTGATGACTCGTGGCCTTCTTCTGGCAATGGTTCATGCGAAAAGCAGGATGACCGGGACTGCGTCGATAAATGCGTTATCAAGGCCGTGTCGCGTCCGAATCGACCTTGGTATGCAATTGGGCCGCTGGGCACAGATTGTCAAGAATGGGCAGAAGAAGTTCTCACGCAATGTCAAAAGCTATGCAAGGCAAAGAAATGACGCATCTGTTGAAGTATTTATGGTTGCTGGGAGCCTTGCTTGCCTTATTGGTAAGCCTAATCGCTTACGACGGTAAGCCCAATAGTGATGTAGATTTACTGCTTGGGTATGTAATGCTGACACTTTCACTTCCCTCAGGTTTGATTGCAGCGTCAGCATTCAGCCTTATTGGGCAAATTGTCTATGCCACTACCGGCTATATTTTTACGACAAGCTATGAATTAATTGTCGTGACTTGGCTGATTTTTTTAATCACCGGATACGTGCAGTGGTTCGTATTTCTGCCATGGCTGTGGCGTAAGTGGAAGGCTCGACGTATTTTATGATCCACATTCGGGGGGATACTTACAAAGCGATCCTATTGGCTTAAAAGGCGGCATTAATACATACGGGTATGCGCTGGGGAATCCGGTTTCGTACACCTGAGGTGTACTGGCAATAGTAGACAGGCATTTCTTAAACCGCCTGTCGTTGTTTGTTGAAATTTTCAGCAAACAACCCAGGCGTGAGTGACGTCGCTGGCCGATTTGCAATCACCTGCCAAAGCTGCATAATTCAACAATGACATCTGGCGATTCCGATACTTGTTCCGGTTTCTGCCGAAAAGCAGATTCGATTTAGCAAAAAACCTTGACAATGATGGCTACAAGCCGTTCCACCTGACGCTTGAATCACAATGAATCACCCACCTTCACCAAACACCGGGGGAAATAATGTACCAGCCTTCCAAATTTCAAATCACCGACCTTGCCGTCATGCACCAGTTGATGCGCCAGCACCCGCTGGCCACCATTGTTACCCTGGGTGACGATGGGCTGGATGCCAATCATATTCCGCTGCACCTGGCGGAAGAAGGCGAATTGGGTACTTTGCGCGGGCATGTGGCGCGCGCTAACCCGCTTTGGCAAAATTTATCTGGCAAGCAGGATACCTTGATCATTTTTCAGGGGCCGGCTTGTTATATCTCCCCCTCGTTTTATCCATCGAAACAAGTTGAAGGCAAAGTGGTGCCGACCTGGAATTATGCGGTGGTGCATGTGGTTGGCAAGTTGCAGGCGCAGGATGATGCGGCCTGGGTGCGGCGCAATTTGCAGGATTTGACCACATTTCACGAAGCAGGCACGGCCCGGCCCTGGAAAGTGGACGATGCGCCAGCCGACTATATCGA
>JBDLSU010000848.1:0-4206 GCA_039799405.1 Pseudomonadota bacterium
CCGTTATTGCTTGATGGCGACTGCGCGCAAGCTTGGGCGGTAGCCTCCACATCCCTGACAATCGCGGCGCATAAATCATCGATATGCACCGGTTGCAGCCGTATCTCACCTTGTGGCACACAGGGCAAGGGCAGCGTGGCGAGAGCGCGAAACAGGCGGCTGCTGCTGCCATCATGGCCGATGATCAAAGATGGCTTGATGATACTGCAGCGTAGCGTGCCGGGATTGCTGGCAAGTACGCGCTGAAAATACGCATCGGCCTGGTATTTGCTGGCAAGAAATGGGGGGAGTTGTGTTTCCGGCAGGTTTGGGCCAAGGGCGGAGATTTGCACAAAGTGGTTGACCCCGGCGGCACGGCAGGCTTCAAATAGTGCGATGGGCGCATCGGTTTGCACGGTGGCAAATTGCTGTGGCGTGCCGCGTATCATGCCGACGGCATTGATCACCACGTCCATGCCTTTGACTGCGGCGGTGTAGTTGCTGCCGGGCGTGGCAAAGTCGATTTTGCGGACAAAATCCGGTGCGGCATCCAGCCCGGCCGCGCTACGTATCCCGGCGAATACCTGATGGCCTGCGCTGGCAAAGCTGGTAGCCAGATGCCGGCCGATGAAACCGCTGGCACCGCAAATCAGGATATTCATGCATCGTTCTCCGGGTTACGTCCTTACGTCTGCGTGTATGCAAAAGCTGCCTTGTCTGTAAATGGTCGGCAGCAAAATCAGGCAATCCGGCCAAAACGATTTGATCAAATCAGGCGGTCATGGCGTGATTGACTCGACCTCAAATCCGACCACATTGCGCGTTTCGCGCGAAAATTCTACGCCAATCAAACTGATCGGCAAACCTGCACTGCGGTATTTGTCGGCATAGGCTTTGTCTTTCAATTGCTGCAAGGCGCGCCCATCGGGTAGTAATTCCACTACCTTGAATTCAAACAAATAGATATGTGCCGGTAAGCGCAGTGTCATGTCGATGCGGCCATGGTTGGTGGCGTCTTCCACCTCGACATCAAACCCGAGTGCCGCGAAATAGCTATAAAACACGCTGGCGTAAAATCCTTCATATTGCGCAATCGGATTGTTGACGTACCAGTGATGTGGAATGCTGGCAAAAAAGGCGTGGAATTGTTGATGCAAGGCCGGGATGTCCTGTGCCAGCAGCAAATCTGCCAATTCAGCCCGATGTTGTTCATTTTGCGCTGGCTCGCCGGTATAACTGGCCAACAGGCTGGCGTTCAGGCTGCTTTCCACTTCGCGATTGGGGTAGCCTAGAATGTAGCGCGTCATGCCGGGCACGGGCTCTTCGCTGCGCAAAATGGTCAGGTAGCCGCATTGAAACAGCAGCGCTTCAGTGCCGATTTGTTCGATGTCAAAGCTGGCGATCAGCGCTTCATTGGTGCGAAAGCTTGCCAGTTTCGGCGTAAAGAAACCGCGCTCCGCCATCAGCTTCAATAAAAACGAGGGCGTACCAGTTTCAAACCACCACGATTTGAATTTGCGTTGTTGAAACAGCAGCAGTAAGTCAAACGGGTTATACACCGCTTCCCCCAGCCAGTTATAGCCGTTGTACCAAGTGCGTATTTGCAATTTATCTAGCCCCGGCAATTCCGGTGCGAACACCGAATTCAAATCATGTTCGGTGTAGCCGCAGAGCGCAGAATAGGCCGGGTCGAGCGTGATGTCTTCCAGATTATTCAAGCCCGAAAACAAGCTGACCTTGCTGAACTTGGTCACGCCAGTCAAAAAAGCAAAGCGGATATGCGCATCTTCGTTTTTGATGACGCTGTAAATGTTTTTGAGTTCTTCACGCATGCTGCGCGCGGTGTCGGCCTGGTCGAGGCGGTCGAGGATGGGTTTGTCGTATTCATCCACCAGAACCACAACGCGTTGGCCGGATTGTTGGTGCAGGCGCTTGATCAGGTCGGACAAGCGGCCACGGTTATCCGGGTAGCGCGCGGGCAGTGCAAACTGGCGTTCATGGTCTTCCAGTTGCTGGCTCAATAACTGACGCAAATCGGCTTTGTCTTCCAGCACGGCACCGGCAAAACTCAGGCGGATAACCGGAAAGCGTTGTGACCAATCCCAATGGTCGTGGATTGCCAGACCGACAAATAAAGCCTGATTGCCTTCAAACAGTTCTTTCAGGGTATCGAGAAACAGGCTTTTGCCGAAGCGGCGTGGACGCGACAAAAAATAGTATTTGCCGCGTGCAATCATGCGCTGGGCGAAGCCGGTTTTGTCCACGTAATAATGCCCTTCCCGGATGATCTCGGAAAGGGTCTGGATGCCTATTGGCAGCGTTTTACGTGGTAACGCTTCCATGTCGGGTTGCCTGCCTGATGTTGGCTTACGCCAGCACCGCCGCCATCGCGGTAGCCGCCGCTTCCACATTGCTGCTATTCAAACCGGCCACGCACATGCGGCCTGAACGCAGGATGTAGACGCCAAATTCTTCCTTCAGACGGTCAGCCTGCTCTGCCGACAGGCCGGTGTAACTGAACATGCCGCGCTGGGTCAGGAAGTAGCTGAAATCACGGCCCGGTACTTTGGCGCTGATGATGTCGTACAGTTTTTGCCGCATCGCCACAATCCGTTCCCGCATTGCCGTCACTTCGCTTTCCCACTGCGCGCGTAGGGCAGGGTCGGTCAATACCTTGGCGACCAGTTGGCCGCCGTGGATAGGCGGGTTGGAATAATTGCGTCGTACGTTGGCTTTGAGTTGGCCAAACACATTCACCGCTTGCGCGGCGTCCGGGCACACCACGCTGAGTGCGCCGCCGCGTTCGCCGTACAGGCTCATGTTTTTGGAGAAGGAATTGGTGACGATGAAGGACAAACCGGCATCGGCGAAGGCGCGCACGCCGTAGGCGTCTTGCTCCAGACCAGCACCGTAACCCTGGTAGGCCAGATCGATGAAGGCGATCAGTTCGCGTTCTTTTAATACCGGGATCAGGGCTTGCCATTGTTCCTCGGTCAAATCCACCCCGGTTGGATTGTGGCAGCAGCCGTGCAGCAAAATCACGCTCCTGGCGGGGGCCTGGTTCAGCGCGGCCAGCATGTCGGCAAAGCGCAAGCCACCGGTGGCGGCGTCGTAATACGGGTAGGTTTCGACAGTCAAGCCCGCGCCTTCAAACAGGCTGCGGTGATTGTCCCAGCTCGGGTCGCTGATATACATTTTGGAGGCCGGGAAATAGCGCTTGATAAAATCCGCCGCTACTTTCAGGCCACCGCTGGAGCCGACGGTTTGCAGGGTGACCAGACGACCGGAACTGAGCACCGGGTGGTTGGCACCAAACAGCAATTGTTGTACTGCCGTGCGGAAATTGGCCGCGCCTTCCATTGGCAAATAGGGGCGGGCACCAGCGTTTTCCACTACTTGCAATTCAGCCGCGCGTACCGATGGCAGCATCGGGATCTTGCCTGCGTCGTCAAAATATATCCCGATCGAGAGGTTGATTTTATTGGTGCGTGGATCTTTGCCAAACGCTTCATTCAAGGACAGGATAGGGTCGCCCGCAAAGGCTTCGACGTGTTGAAACATGATCAGAACTCCATGGAAGTGAGGTGGGGTGGGCCAAACGCCGCTACAACATCTGATCCACCATGTGGCAAAAAACGCAGCAGGCACTATTTTGCCACAGGACGACCGGGTTTTTCGCTGTGGCAACGGCGGAATTGATGCTTGCCTGGGGTGTCGCACTTTGATTGGCTATTTTGCCGGGATAAACTGCTGTAAAGAAGGATTGATGATTTCGGAAAGGATGACTATTCGATGTTTGATGGTTAATTCGTGATTAAATCGAACAAACTATTGGCTCTGTGCAAAAGGCCCGCATGAGTAGTGCTGGATTCCTTGAAAGTGCCGCCGGGAAACCGCCTTGAAGCACTTACAGGGGATCGTAAGGGACAATACAGCATACGTATCAACGACCCATGGCGCATCTGCTTTCGCTGGCAAAACGACAGCGCACAGGACGTGGAAATCGTGGATTATCATTAACGGGAAACAAAAATGGACAACAAACTGGAAGAAATTCACCCGGGCGAAATTCTGATGGAAGAATTCCTGAAACCGATGGGCATTACCAATGCGCGCCTGGCTTCGGATATTGATGTGCCGACCAGCAGGATCAGCGAAATCGTCAACGGCAAACGTCCGGTTACGGTGGATACCGCAATGCGTTTGAGTGTGTATTTCAATATGGAA
>JBDLSU010000849.1:0-3928 GCA_039799405.1 Pseudomonadota bacterium
TCTCGCGCCGCGCCTGGGCCAATGCCTGTTGCATCGCTGTTTGAATATCCGGCGCAGTGCTCAGGGACAGTGCAGGTGCTTGTTGCCGGATGATGTGCGCAATCTCGTCCACTGGTGCGCCTTTGTGATGGGCACGGGTGGCAATCACGCTACTTGCCAGCGGCAATAAATGCTGCAGGATGCCTGCAATGGCTTTGTCCTGCGATACCCCCGTGACCAATAACACCGGTTTGCCTGCGCACAAATGGCGCAAACTGTGCACTGCCGCTTCCACTGCCGCCGGGGAATGGCCGACATCGATATACACCTCCGGGTCGCATTGCAGCAAAGTACCGCGTCCATGCCACAGCACCGTTTCCAGACCGGTGCGGATCGCCTGTTCAAGCTGCGCCGCATCGAATGCGTCGGGGTAATAGCGTTCCAGCCATTCCAGCAAGGTGCAAACCGCCACTTCGGCATTGTGCTGCTGATGCTGGCCTGTCAGATTGAGTTTGATGCCGGAATGGATTTTGCCGTCGATGTTGATATCTACCAGACGGTTTTGCTGGTGGTTTTGTTGTTGGTCTTGCTGGTCGTTTTGCTGCTGGTCTTGCTGCTGGTTTGGCACCAGGCAGCGCGAGCTGGCGACAACCATGCGGATTTGATTTGCCGCGCAATAAGCACTCAGGCGCTGTGTCAGGGCCGGGCCGATCCGTCCCACAACCAGGGTGCCGCCGGGCGGGCACAGGTCGGCCTTGTCATAGGCAATTTGTTCCAGCGTATTGCCGAGCAGGGCGGTATGTTCCAGATCCAGCGAAGTCAGCGCGGCAATATCGCCCGCTATCATGCGGGTGGCGTCGAAACGGCCGCCAATGCCAGCTTCACTGACCAGGCAGGATAGTTTGTTTTTTGCAAACACCTGCAGCGCAATAGCGGTAAACGCTTCAAACGCGCCGATCCGGTCGTCCGGAAAGGCTTGCTGAAACGCGCTTTGTTGTTGTTGCCACCAGGCGATGGCGTCGATCAGTTCTTCATCCCTGATTTCTTGCGCGCCAAAACGGATGCGTTCATTAAACCTGAATAAATGCGGCGAGGTGTACAAACCATGCGCCAGTCCCAATTGTTGCAGCATGCTGCTTAACATGGCGCACACGCTGCCCTTGCCGTTGGAACCGGTCACTTTGATGGCGTTGAACGGACAAGGCGTTTCCTGCCGGATGCGCTCAATCAACCATTGCATGCGGTGCAAACCAATGCCATCGCCAAATTTGGGGATGGTGAGCAAGCTGTCCTGAATCAAGCGTTGCGCATTATGTGGCCCATTGGATTGCGCTGCTTGCGGGCCGGGTGCCGGGGCATTTTGCTGCGAGCCAGGTTCAACCTGCTGTTGCGATGGCAGTGCTTGCGACATGGTGACGCTCCTGTGTTATGGCAAGGCGGGCTTGGTTGCCCATGCTGGTTGCAATTGTTGTAGCACCGCTCCGGCCAAAAATACCGAACCTGCGACGATGATGGTGTTGCCGGAATCCTTAAACTGCGCATTCAGGCTGGCACAAGCGCTGTCAACTGACGCAAAGCTGCCGCAAAGCCGGGCGGTTTTCGGCAATACCGCTGCCAGGGTGGCGCTGCTGGCGGCGCGGTTGAAACCCTCAACCAGATAAATTTTTCCGGCCAGTTGCGGCAATCGTTCCAGATAGGCCGGATAGTCTTTGTCCTGCGCGCTACCCCACAGCAAGATGCGCTGCTCAAAAGGCAGCAAAACCGCCAGCGAAGCGATCAAGGCGTGCATGCCATGCGCATTATGCGCAACATCGAGCAACCAGCGCGGATTATGCGCAATCGGGTTGAGGCGGCAGGGCCAATTGACCTGGTGCAAGCCTTGGCACGCCTGCTTGAAATCCGCAATCAGGTTTTGTTGCTGTAGCAGCGAGAGTAGCTTGAGCACCAGCGCCAGATTGTCTACCTGGTGCTGGCCCGGCAGATTCAAACAGCCATTAAAGCTACGCATGCTGTCAGGCGATTCGCTGTAAGTAAATTCAATCCCGGCCAAAGTGTGCTGCAAAACTTGTATCGATTCGCGCTGGCACTGGATCAATTGATTGCCATGTTGCGCAGCGCGCGTCCGGATCACAGCGAGCAAATCCGGCGTAAGCGAGGGGCTTAACAGCAGCGGCGTGTTGTCAGACGCAATGCCGCTTTTATCCAGTGCGATGGCAGCCAGGGTGTGGCCCAGAATATCGGCGTGATCGATGCCGACGCTGGTAATTGCCGCCAACTGGCCCGGCAGCAGGCTGACCGCATCATTGCTGCCACCAATTCCCGCTTCAAAAATCGCCACTTCCACCCCGGCATGCTGGCAGGCGCGCAGCGCGATCAAAATCAAAATCTCAAAAAACGAGGGCAAATACGTCAGCCCGTGTTGCGCCACCCATGGCTCAAGCTGGTTGCGCAGGGCCTGGGCGTGCTGTTCCATGGCGGTTGTGCTGATTTCGACACCATTGATGCGGAGGCGCTCGGTGACGCGCGTCAGGTGCGGCGAGGTGAACATGGCCACCGATTTGCCAGCGGCCAGCAGACTGGCTTCCAGCATCGCACACACCGAACCCTTGCCATTGGTGCCGGTAATTTTGATGATGGCGGGCAAGGGCTGTGCTTGCAGTGCCAGTAGCGCGGTAAAGCGTTGCTGCATGGCGCTACGATCCGGCGCGCGGCTTTGGGTCCATTGCAGCAGATACGCCAGGGTCGGCGGCCAATCGGGGTGCTCCATGGTGGTGCTCCAAAATAAAGTCAGCGCCGGTTTTTTGCCCGGCAAGTGCAGCGGGTGAATACAAAAATGGCAGGATGCGCAGAAAACAGCAGATTCTGCCACAGCCCGGCGTCGAATCACGCAATGGGTCGCTTCAGCCGCAATTTTTCTGGCCGTTTCCCGGCTTTACCATCGACAATGTTTTGAGAAAGCGCTACACTCTCGCCGCGAGCGCAAACTGACTTCCCGTCACGCCTGCGCCGCTTCGTTGAGGATGGTTTGATGCCGAATTTGCCACAAAATTTACCCCCGGATTTGTCCGCTGATGCGCCAACTCTGATGCCAACTTCGGCGCAAGCGCAAACGGCATCTCAGCCAGCGGGCCAGTTGCCCACCAGTCTGGCGCAATGGTTGCAATTTCTGGAATCACGCCACAGTGAAAGAATCATCAAGCTGGGCCTGGCGCGGGTGGCGCAAGTGTGGCAGGCGCTGGGGTTGAGTTTTACTTGCCCGGTAATCATGGTGGCGGGCACCAATGGCAAAGGCTCGGTTTGCGCCATGCTGGAAAGCATTTTGTTGCAAGCGGGCTATAAAACCGGGCTGTACACCTCGCCGCATTTTATCGATTTTAACGAACGCTGCCGCCTTGGCGGTGAATTGGTT
This sequence comes from Pseudomonadota bacterium, assembly GCA_039799405.1. GTDB lineage: Bacteria > Pseudomonadota > Gammaproteobacteria > Burkholderiales > Burkholderiaceae_D > CAMBDR01. The sequence goes on from JBDLSU010000849.1 coordinate 3,389, forward strand.
AGCGACGCCGCGCTGGTGGCCAGCTTTGCCGCGCTGGAACAGGCGCGTGGCGAAGTCGAACTCACTTATTTTGAATTTACCACGCTGGCGGTGTTGCAGTTGCTGGCGCAAGCCGGGCTCGATTGCGTGATTCTGGAAGTGGGCATGGGCGGGCGCGGTGATGTGGTGAATATAGTTGATGCCGATGTCGCGATTGTGACCAGCATCGACATCGACCATGCGCAGTTTCTGGGTGATACGCGTGAGGCCATTGCCTACCAGAAAGCGGGCATTTTCCGCCCCGGCAAGGTGGCGATTTGCTCCGATCCTCAGGCACCGCAATCCCTGATCGACTATGCCGGGCAAATTGGTGCCGATCTTTGGCGGTTCGGGCGCGATTTTAACTATTCCGGCGACAAGCAACAGTGGAATTATGGCGGCCGTAGCCAGCGCCGCCATGCACTGGCTTACCCCGGTTTGCGCGGTGCCAATCAATTATTAAATGCCAGCGCGGCGCTGGCGGCGCTGGAAGCCTTGCGCCTGCAATTGCCAGTTGGGGCG
>JBDLSU010000850.1:0-3064 GCA_039799405.1 Pseudomonadota bacterium
AGATCGGTCAGGCGTTCGGAAGAAGCATGAATATCGGGGATGATGATGCGCCACAGCAGGCCGAACAAAAACGCCAGACCAAAGGCAATTTCGGCGTACTGCACGGCGCGCTCACGCAGACGCTGGCGCTGGCTGAATACGATACTCGCTGCCAGCACGCTGGAAATCGGCCAGACCCAGGCCAATTTGCCCAGACCGACAAAATGCTCGATAAAAAACACCAGCATCAACAACAGCAACATGCCACCCGCGCGCCCAATCGGCAGCGGTAGCCAGCGCGCGGCCAGCAAGGTGACACTCAGCAAGTGCAGGTAAAGCAAGCCCAGGGTCAGGGCCAGATAGATGACAAACATGGTGGTTTCCTGTGCCAGTCCGGAACAAGCCCGAAGTATACCGGGTCAGCCCCGTTTTTGAGCAGATCAGGCCGGATTACTGGCTTTCTGCCCGGCTGGCACTGGCTCCGCCTTATCAGCCGTGGTTGGCTTGCCATCCGGAATCTTTGCCACCGCCGCCATCAACAGCACCGGAATACACGCCGCCACACCCAGAATGAAAAAGTTTTGATAACCCAACATGGCCTGGATTTTACCGCTCATCATCTGAAACACCGTCAAGCCCAGCGCCATGATGCCGGTACCGAGCGCATAATGCGCGGTCGGATATTTACCCGGTGCCACCACATGCATGATGTATAAAATCAGCCCGGTAAAACCAAAACCAAAGCCAAACATTTCGACACTCAAAATACCGGAGATAAAGTAGATATTGGTGGGATGATAGACACTCATATACCAGAAGGTCAGATTCGGCAGATTCATCATCAAAATCAACAAAAACAGCGTCTTTTTCAAGCCCTTCCATGCGGCAAAATACCCCCCCAGAATACTGCCACCAATAAAGGCCAGCGTTGCCACCGTGCCATAGGCAATGCCCATGTCGGTGGTACTCAAACCCAGCCCGCCGTTAGCGACGGGTTCAATTAAAAACAGCCGCCCCACGGTTTGTACCAGCCCTTCACCAGCACGAAACAAAAGAATGAAGGCCACCGAAAACCAGATACCGGGCTTGGCAAAAAAATCCAGCAGCACATCTTTCAGGGTGCCGGCTACGCCATCCAGCGTCAGTGTGCTGGCGGCATGATTGGTTTTATTCGGCATCGCATGCATATGGTAAAAACCCAGCGCCAGCAAAATCACACCAGGCAAAATCATCACCACGGTCCAGGCTTTTTGCACCCCCATACTGGCTTCCAGTTGCCCGGCCAGCACCACCAGCGCACCTTGCACAAACAGTTTGCCGCCATTCCAGAACGCGCCGAGCCAGCCGGAATACAGCGCTTGTTGTTCTTTACTCAAGTTGGAAATATACGAACCATCAGCAGCAATATCATGCGTGGCCGAAGAAAACGCCGACAGCGCCAATATGGCAATGCTGAAGATAAAAAAGCCCGGCAAATTAAGGACCAGCGCGCACAGCAAAAACGAGACGCCACCAATCAACTGAAACGCCACCACCACTTTTTTGGGGCTGGACACCATTTCCAGAAACGGGCTCCACAAGGGCTTGAACACCCAGGCAAAACCCAGCAAGCCGGTCCAGTAGGCAATATCATCATTCGGCACCCCCATTTTTTTATACATGATACCGGCCATGATACTCACCACCGCCCATGGCAAGCCCTGGGCAAAGTACAAGGAAGGCACCCATTGCATCGGGTGGCGCTGGTTGGCGTTATCGGCTTCTGGCTGCATTATTGGTATTCCTGAAACGAAGGTTTGAAAGATGCTGGCAAGCATGCCGCAATTTAAATTGGTAGTCAAGTGGTTTTATTGAAAATGACCAATGCAATACCAATCACCAAGTACCGGCCAGTTGTACCGGGCCGCCTCATGCGGCCACGGCGTGACGACTTCACCATCCGTCCCACCCGCCGAAAAGGGCAATTCATCCCTTACCCACGCGCCGTGAACCGGCAAATTGTCATCCGTCCCTGATTTTGACGGTTCATCCCGAACTTTTTACCCTTCAGCACATTATGCTGTCGGGCACCGGTTTTGCCGCCTACTATGAACACGTCGCCAAACAAGCTTGCGGCGCAACACTCAAGGCAAGGCCCGTCCTGCCGGAGTCTCCCACTTAAATGATTGATTACTGAGGAAACTATCATGTCCAAATCGATGAATGCTGTCGCTTTCTGCGCCCTCTCCCTCGCCACCGCCTTTGCCGTAGCGGCTGACAAATCGGCCATCCAGGAAATGGAGCCGGTCAATGTGGTTACCGTTACCACACCGCGCTATCAGGTCGGTGCTGATGAGTTTTTGTATCTGGGCGGCACCTATGCGCTCGATAATGGCGCAGTGCTGAAATTCGGCAAGAGCAGCAACCGCTTTTTCGCCAGCGTGGCCGGACGCCCCGACACCGAAGTGTTTGCCCTGAATGCCAACCGCTTTGCCTCGCGTGACAAATCAATCCAGATGACATTTACCCCGCATGACAGTGGCCTGTCCACCCATGTTACCGTGCAATACACCCACAACAGTGTCGCCGCCAGCGATGCCCAGGCCACACCGGCACAATACATTGTGGCCAGCAATTGAGCCCATGCAGTTCGCCGAAACAGCACCCTCGCCCCATGCGCTGATACCGCAACAAGGTATCAGCGCATGCCATGACCTGACATTTTGCATCGACCTGCCTGCCATGATCAATTCATGGCAAAATCATGGTCAGGTGTCTGCCCGCAACCAGTAGAAAACGGCCAGCATGCCCGCCCTGCCCCAATCAACCCGACACCCTAGCCGAGGTCTTCACATGAATCCACGCAATCGCAAATGGCTGCTGTACTGGCTGGCCTGGTTGCTGCTCGGCGTGTATATGGCCTCCATGGATCTGATGATGTTTCCGAAGGCCAGATTCATCAAGCATCTTCTACCCATGAACATCCTGCAAAACCTGGCCTGGGGTATTGCCGGGCTGGGCGTGATGGCGATAGCGCGACGCTGGCCTGTCACCCGCTTCGACTGGTCAGATCGTAAAAATTGGGCCATAGAATTGCTCGGCACGC
>JBDLSU010000851.1:0-3641 GCA_039799405.1 Pseudomonadota bacterium
ATGAAGTTGCCAATCCAAAAGCTTTAAGAGGGTTAAATGAAATAGGCCATATGGTGCTCTCCAGAGCAATAAATATTGCGAATGGCGCATGGCGACATGAGGCGGAAGTATTTGCGGAGAAAATATTTGCCCTTGCGATAAGATATGGCTGTATTTTTGAATTGGAGAATGCGATTTCTTTTGCATCAGAAAATTTCAAAATTGATTAAAAATAAATGAAAATTGTGTAAATTTGGCCGCCACTGCGCAACGGTGGCGGCCAAAATTTCGTTCAGTGGTTGCTCCACCAAATCATAAGGTGCAGCAGCCGGTCTCTGGCTCCGTCACCGGCTCATTGCTGTGGTGCTAAACCGCCAACAGCGCGCCAGTTCAAGCGCTGGTGGTTGCGTCGCGGCTTGAGTAGGCTCCAGTACGCCAAGATCACCCCAGCTACAAAGTCAAAACAAAGCAAAGCTTTGGGAAGCTTGTGCGCTCGCGCGCAGCCGCTTGCTTTGGCCCGCCTCACCCACCCTTGGCGGGCCGATAGCGTTTGGCCCACGCCACAAACGCGCTCGGGGTGCGGGTTTGCAGCCACACCTTGCCTTTGCCACTGAAGCGGCAAACAAAGCCTTCCCCCGAGAAAAACAGCGATTTATAGCCGCCCACTTTGGTGATTTTGTATTCCAGCCCCTCGGTAAAGGCAACAATGTTGCCGGTATCGACGACATAATCATCGGTGACATCGATCTCAATGCTGGCACCATAGGTGTTAAACCACAGATCCCCCCTGCCAGTAGCGCGAATCAAAAACATGCCTTCGCCAGAGAAAAAAGCCTTGGTCAGGCCCTGCCATTTGGTTTCGATGGTGACATCGGGCGAGCAAGCCACGAAGGCCGAGTTTTGCAAATACAGCATTTCGCCATCAAGGTATTGATGCATCAGATCGCCCGGTGCGGCCGGGGCGATGCCGATTTCGCCGGGCGCGCCCTGGGCGGTAAATTCGTTAAGGAAAATGCTCTCACCCGACAGCAAGCGCGAAAAACCGCCCTTGAGTTTGGTCTTCATCTGGATATGGGTATCCATGGTGGCCATGGCCGAAGCTTCAACCTTGATCGTTTGGTCGCCCGGCAGTTGCACCGTAAGAAAGGCGTAATCGGGTTTGCCTTCGACCCGAAAGCGATACCCTTGCGCATGGGCCGGTTCAAACACAGAGGGGTTGCCCGGCACCCATTTGGCCGGGGTATCGGGGCCGTCGTGTTTGACAAATGACACGGAAGAAGGGGGCGTGGGCACCGGCGTGGGCACTGGCGTGGGCATCGGGGCCGATACAGCAGGCGCTGCGGGTGCGGCCATTGCAACCGGGGGACTGCTGACCTCGATGCGATGGCCGATTCCGGCTTGGGTCAATGCTTTGGCAAAGGCTTGCGCGGTTTTTTCATCAACCCCGGTTTTGATCTGCAGCGGTGCCCGTGCCAGCGTATTTTCTGCCTGCGCCTGATCGATTTTAAACAGTCGGGCAAAGGCGGCTGTGCCATCCTGGCTGGCGGTGCCGGGTAAAAATTCACCGGTCAGTATCACATTAAATTGTTCACTCATTTTTCTATCCTTCAAGCGATGCGTCAGGCCGGTGGCAGTTCCGCGCCCAGCAGGGAACCAAAGCTGCCTGGTTGATGGGATTGGCACCAGACCGTGCCCCGGCCTTTGAATTTGCACACCAGGCCTTCGCCACCCAAAAACGATTGCAACCAGCTTTTGCCCGCCTTGGTAATGGAAAAATCCAGTGTTTCATTGAAGGCGACAATATGGCCGGTATCGACGATGTATTCGCCATCCACTTCAATCGGATAAATCGCGCCGAATGACGACAACACCACCGTGCCGTGGCCTTTCAGGTTGAGCCAGAACATCGATTCGCCCGACAGCAGCGATTTGAAACCCTGCCAGCCCATATCGATCTCAATGCCCTCGGAGCAGGCCAGAAACGAGCCGCTTTGCACGATCAGGTTTTCATGATCCAGATCCAGGCACATCATGTCGCCAGCCAGGCCGGTGCCGAGCCAGACTTCACCGGCGCGCCCCTCGGGCTGAAAATGATTGAGAAAAAACGATTCGCCCGCCAGCATGCGTTTGGCGGCTTTCAACAAACCGCCGCCGCCGCGTTTGTGGGTGGTAGTGGTAATGCCCATATGGCCGCTCATGGCAATCATGGCACCGGATTCTGCGGTACAGGATTGTCCGGCCTGCAGCGTGACTTTGGCCGCAGTGTTGCCGGGGCGGTGTAGTAATTCGACTTGCATGTTCGCCTCCGTTTAAAACTTGGGTTTGAGCCAGCCGGCCAGGCCGCTGACGCTACGGGTCTGGATCACGATTTTGCCCTTGCCCTGCACCCGTGTGACCAAACCTTCACCACCAAAAAAGCTGGAAAAAATCCCGCCTGCCAATTGCAATTTGAGTTTGATGCCTTTTTCATAGGCCACCAGATGGCTGGTATCGACGATGTATTCGCCATCGATTTCTTTTTCCAGCAGCGCGCCATAAGCCCCGTACCAAACCGTGCCCGGCCCCCGGACTTCGATCTTGAACAAGCCTTCGCGCGCAATCGCCGAAACCAGGCCAGCCCAGCGCAAGCTCAGCTTCACTTCGTGGCTACTGGCCAAAAACGCGCCCGGCTGCAACCATAAAATGTCACCCGCTGGCAGATCGACCCGGCGGATTTCGCCCGGGGTTGGCTGCACCAGCACCAAGCGTCGTTCGCGGCTGGTATTGTTTTTGTAATGACTCACAAACAGCGTTTCCCCACCCAGATACTTGCGCAGCAAAGCCTTGAAAAAGCCGCCATTGAACACCGCTTTCATGTCGAGATCGGCATCCATGCTCGACATGGCATCCGATTCGGCAATCGCCACCTCGCCGGGTGCAAGCGTCATATCGATATAAGAAAAGGCGCTGCCGCCTTTGATTTCAGCCTTCATGATGTTCCTTCTTTGGGTGGGGTGGTGGCAAAGGTTTTTACCGCGCCTTGCAACGCCGGAAAGGCGCTGCCAAAGTCATGCCAGGATTGCGGTTTTTGTTGCGCCAGCAGTTGCTTCAAATTGGCGATGCGTTTTTCGGTGGCCGGGTGGGTGCTCAAAAACTGCAGCCCGACCTTGGCCGCCTCACGGGTCTGGTCATTCTCAATTTTGCGCCACTGTTTTTCTTCTTCTTTGACCAGGCTCTCGAAAAAACTGATCAAGCCCTGCGGATTGATGCCGGCAAGATGCAAATAGCTCATCCCGACTTCATCGGCCTCTTCTTCAAAATGGCGCGAATAGCTTTGTGCCAGCAACATCGGCGCAGAATTAACCAGCACCGCTGTCAAGCCGGTAACATCACCAAACAACGCACTCACCACCAGATAAGCCCCGGCACTGGCGATCAGGTTTTGTACGCTGTGCTGCTGTTCCACATGGGCGATTTCATGGCCCAGCACCCCCAGCACTTCGTCGGCATTGCGTGCTTTTAAAATCAGCCCCGAATGAATCACCACCTGCCCGCCAGGCAGGGCAAAGGCATTGCTCTGGGGGTCGTTGACGATCATAAACTGCCATTTATAGCGCGATTTTTTCAACGTCGGCTGTAACGGTGCCAATAGCGGTGCCAGCAATTGATCACTCTGCGCCTGC
>JBDLSU010000852.1:0-6153 GCA_039799405.1 Pseudomonadota bacterium
AAGAGATCAAGATTGACCAGATTCGCGCCTTGTCCGACTTCATGAATATTTCCACCCACCGCCAAGGCTTGCGCGTGGTGGTGCTGTATCCGGCCCATGTGTTGAATATGGCGTCCAGTAATGCGCTGCTCAAAACCCTGGAAGAGCCGCCACCATCCACCCTGTTTTTGCTGGTCACTGATAGCCTCAACCGTTTGTTGCCGACCATTTTGTCACGCTGCCGCAAATTTGGCGTACACGCGCCACAGCCACAAGCAGCACTGGGCTGGTTGCAACAACAGGGCGTGGCCGATGCGCCCGGCTGGCTGGCCGAGCAGGGCGGGGCACCGCTGGCCGCGCTGGATGCGGCCCAGCAGGGCCAGCGTGAGGAGTTGGACTGGTTTTTGCAGCAACTGCAACAGCCGGGGGCCGAAATGGCGCTCAAGGCGGCCGACAAACTGCAAAAAATGCCGGTCAACCAATTGCTGGCTTGCCTGCAGCGCTGGTGTTATGACTTGTTTTCTTATAAACTTACTGGCACAATCCGCTATTATCCGCGTCATGCCAGGGCGCTGGCAGCTTTATCCCAGCGGATGGAACTGAATCGCCTGCTAAAGGCGCTAAAATCGCTGAATCAGCGCCGCGCGATTATCGATCATCCGCTGGCACCCAAGTTGTTGATTGAGGATATCTTGCTCGATTATTCCGCACTCACTGTTTGAAAGGCATCACCATGGCAACCGTTCCACCCGCACCCGGATCAGCACCCAGCGCTGCGCCTGCCTCCGCAGCGATTGCGCGGCCTTCCGTGTTATCGCTGGCGATCAAAGAAAAAGCGGCGCTGTATGCTGCCTTCATGCCATTTTTAAAAAACGCCGGAATTTTCGTTCCCACCAACAAGGCCTATAAAATCGGCGATCAAATCTATCTGATTCTGACCCTGATGGATGACCCGGCCAAATACCCGATCGAAGGCAAAGTGGCCTGGATTACTCCGGCCGGGGCGCATAACAGCAAGGCGCAAGGCATTGGCGTGCATTTTCCGGATGATGAAAGCGGCCAGCGCGTCAAATTGCGCATCGAAGAATTGCTGGGCGCTGCGCTGCGCTCTTCGCGCGCCACCCATACGCTGTAGCGCCCGTGCTGGTTCCCTGGTTTTGCTGCTGCCCTGTTGTCCCTTTTTTGCACTGCTTTTGTTATCACCCAACCTGATCCGGATTGAGCGCCACCATGAGCTTACCCTACCGCCTGGCCACGCTGGCCGATTTGCCCGCCATCGTCGCCATCTACAATAGCACCATCGCCTCGCGTGAAGTTACGGCGGATCTGGAACCGGTCAGCGTGGAATCGCGCCTGGCCTGGTTTCACGAACACATACCGGAGCGGCGTCCGATGTGGGTGGTCGATTCCCCGGCCGGTGAGGTGGTGGCCTGGCTCTCGTTTTCTGACTTTTACGGTCGTCCGGCTTATAGCGGCACCGCTGAAGTGTCGATTTACATCGCGCCAAGCTGGCGCGGTCAGGGCCTGGGGCGGCGCTTTCTGGAAGCCGCCATTGCCCATGCGCCGCAGTTGCAGGTGCATACCTTGCTCGGGTTTGTGTTCGGCCATAACCAGCCCAGCCTGGCACTGTTTCGTGCCTTTGGCTTTAGCGACTGGGCCGCTTTGCCCCGGGTCGCCAACCTGGACGGGGTCGAGCGCGATTTGATTATCCTTGGCAAGCGCGTGGCCTGATTTTGTCCCGAGCAAGCGTGCGCGCATTGGTAGCCTTAAGCCAGGCGCGACGTCCTGCCGTATTTTGATTGGTTTGTTATGTTTATAGATTCACACTGTCATCTCGATTTTCCCGAACTATCCGGGCGCCTGCCCGAGATTTTGCAAAAAATGCGCGAAAACCAGGTCAGCCACGCACTGTGTATTGCCGTCGATTTGCCCAACCTGCCCAAGGTGTTGGCGTTGGCCGAACAGCATGCGCATTTCTACGCCTCGGTTGGCGTGCATCCGGATTATGAAGATACACCCGAACCCGGTCTGGCCCAATTGCTGGAATTGGCCGAACACCCGAAGGTGGTTGCGATTGGGGAAACCGGGCTGGATTACTACCGCCTGACCGGAGACCTGGAATGGCAGCGCGAGCGCTTTCGCACCCATATCCGCGCCTCGCGCGCCAGCGGCAAACCGCTCATCATCCACACCCGCGCCGCCAGTAAAGACACGCTGCGCATCATGCGTGAAGAGGGCGCAGGCACGCGTGATGGCGGGGCTGGCGGGGTGTTGCACTGTTTTACCGAATCAATGGAAGTGGCGCAAGCGGCGATAGACATGGGCTTTTATATTTCATTTTCCGGCATTATCAGCTTTAAAAGCGCCAAGGATTTGCAACAAGTGGCGCGCAGCTTGCCGCTTGAAAAGCTGTTGATTGAAACCGATTCGCCCTATCTGGCTCCGGTGCCATTTCGCGGCAAAATGAATGAACCCGGCTATGTGCGCCACGTTGGCGAATGCCTGGCCAGCCTGCAAGGTTTGCCGCTGGCACAAGTTGCCGCGCAAACCAGCCGCAATTTTTTTGAATTATTCAAACTACCCTTGCCGGAGTACTTGCAATGCGCCCACTGACATTTGCACTTTTAAACAGGTGGTTGGCGCTGGCTGCGCTGACATGCTTGCCCATTGTGCCGGTGGCGGCACAAAATGGGCCGGACGACTGGGTTGGCACCAAGGATGATTTCCTGCAAGCCTGCAAGGTCGATAATCCGGGCCGGATCGACTATCTGTTCAAGCAGGGTATCGACCCGAATGTGGTGGAGCCTGAACGCAACGACAGTTGCCTGCTGTTGGCCGTGCGCGAAGATTCGATGCGGGCATTGCGCGCCATTTTGAAAATTCCCGGCGTCAATCTGGAACATACTGCCCGCAATGGCGATAGCGCCATCATGCTGGCCGCCTTCAAAGGCAATATGGAGGCCGTCAAAACGCTGCTGGACAAGGGGGCCAAGGTCAATCGCTCTGGCTGGACGGCCTTGCACTATGGCGCGGCCAGTGGCAATACTGCCATTCTGAAGCTGTTGCTGGCGCATCAAGCCCAGGTCGATGCCCCTGCGCCAAATGGCACCACGGCACTGATGATGGCTGCGCGCGGTGGTCATATTTACAGCGTCAAGCTATTGCTCGATGCGGGTGCCGACCCACTGCTGAAAAACCAGCAGGGCTATGATGCGATTGAAATGGCGAAACTGTTTAATAACACGGACATTGTCGAAGGCTTGCAATACCAGATCAAAAAGCGGGCCGCAGCCAAAGCCGCAGCAAGTGGTTCTGGCGCACAATAGCCCGGTTTTTGCCAAAGCATGGATTGATCGGTTTTTATATTTTTCGGACATCGGGTAAAAAACCCATTAAAGCCCGTAACACCTGATCAGGCTGTTCCGCCATCATGCTATGACCACAACGCGCAATCTTCACCACCTGCGCACCCGCTGTATCCGGCTTTTCATTGATCGCCTTGATCAACCCTTGCGCCGCCTTCATCGGCGTCATCAGGTCTTGCTCGCCGCAAACAACCAGGGCAGGGCAGTTGACGCTTTGCGCGGCCAGCAAGCCATTCTGGTAGTTATTGCAAGCGCTGAAATCAGTAAAGTAGACTTGATCCGGATTAATTTGCGCAATCCTTTGCGCTAGACGACGGTTGCCACCCAGCAGCCACGCACCCGGCCCCGGGCAAGAAGGTTTGGCGGCAATACTGCTGTGCGACCAAACGGCTACCTGATCAATCGCACGCGCTTCATCGTTTTTGGCCCAGTCCAGCAAACTGTCTGACACCTTCATCGGAAACGCCGTGCCCAGCAGCGCCAACTTGCTGACTCTGGAGGGCGCTTGCGATGCGCATTCCAGTGCAATCAGCGAGCCCATGCTATGCCCGACCAGAGCCGCGCTGGCCACACCAGCCGCATCCAGCAGTTTGATAATCCACGCCGCCATCAGTTCTATGCTGTTCAGCGCTGCACCGCCGCTCTTGCCATGGCCGGGTAAATCCAGCGCCATCACGCCAAAACCATGGTGCGCCAGGTAGCGGCTTTGCAGCGCCCATACCGAATGGTCGTTTTGCGCACCGTGGATGAGTACCACCGTCGGCAAGCGGGCATCAAACGCTTTGCCGCCGGTATAGGCGTAAGCGGTGACCTGATCGATTTGCCATTCCATATCAGGCCCCTTTTTGTGACGATTGTTGTGATAACTTCAGGCCGCGCGCCAGATCGGCAATCAAATCGTCGGCGTCTTCCAGCCCGACCGAAATGCGTAGCGTACCTTCTTTTAATCCGCTGGCCGCCAATTGCTCCGGTGGTACCCGGAAATGGGTGGTGGAGGCGGGGTGGATGATGAGCGACTTGGCGTCACCGACATTGGCCAGATGGGAAAACACTTGCATGCCATCCACCAGCCGCCGTCCGGCTGCGCGATCGCCCTTGATATTGAACGACAGCACCGCGCCACAGCCCTTGGGCAACAGTTGTTTCGCCAGCGCATGATCCGGGTGGTTTTCCAGTTCCGGGTACATCACACTTTCCACCGCCGCATGGCTTTGCAAGAACGCCACCACCTTGCGGGTATTGGCGATATGGCGCTCCATGCGCAGGCTCAGGGTTTCCATGCCCTGCAAAATGGCAAAGGCGTTGTGCGGACTCATGCAAGCACCAAAATCGCGCAAGCCTTCGCGCCGCGCCCGTAGCGCAAACGCTGCCACGCTGGATTCTTCGCTGAACACCATGCCGTGGAAACCCTCATACGGCTCGCACAATTCGGCAAAGCGGCCGGTGGCGCGGTGGGCGCGTTCCCAGTCGAAGGTGCCGCCATCGACCACCAGGCCACCAATCGCCGTGCCATGGCCGCACAAAAACTTGGTGGCAGAGTGGATGAGAATGTCGGCACCCAGTTCCAAAGGCTGCATCAAATACGGGGTGGTAAAGGTGGCGTCCAGCACCAGCGGCAGGTGCTGTTCATGCGCCAGCGTACTCACTTTGGGTACATCCAGCACATCCAGCCCCGGGTTGCCCAGCGTTTCGGCAAAGAATAATTTGGTTTGCGGCCGAATGGCGGCGCGCCAGGCGTCAATATCACGCCCGTTGACAAAAGTAGTGTCGATGCCAAAACGCTTGAGCGTGTAGGCCAGCAAGTTGTGCGAGCCACCGTACAAGGCGCTGGACGCCACAATATGCGACCCGGCGCCGGCCAGGGTGGCAATCGCCAGGTGCAGCGCGGCCTGGCCGCTGGCGCAAGCCAACCCGGCCACGCCCATTTCCAGCGCCGCAATCCGTTCTTCCAGCACCGCATTGGTCGGATTGGACAAGCGCGAATACACATGCCCGGCGCGTTCCAGATTAAACAGTGCGGCCGCATGGTCAGAATCTTCAAACACAAACGAGGAAGTGAAATAGATCGGCGTGGCGCGTGCGCCGGTGGCGGGGTCAGGTGCGCTGCCTGCGTGCAAGGCCAGGGTATCGAAACCGGGGTAGGGCGAGTTGCTCATGGTGCCACTCCATGTGATAAATGGCGGCAATCGTAGCATTTTTTCAGCGCAATCTACCCGGGTGCAAGGTATTTTCTGATCAAGCCGCATTTTTGCTGCGTTGCACTGCGCGCCAATGTTAGGATACAAAACATGAATCGTCAAAATCACCCGGTTTATGGCTTTGCAGGCAAGCAATACTGGATTTTTTGTCGGTCCTGGGCTACATTCGATACCATGCCGGGTTACCAAGCAGCGGCGCACCAGACCAGTCTAAGGAGAACACCATGAAAGTGTCTGAAATTCTTGAAGTCAAAGGTAATATCCTGTACACCGTCAATCCGGACATGGCGTTGCTGGAAGCCGTGAATACCATGGCAGAAAAGGATATCGGCTCGCTGGTGGTGATGGAATTTGGCGAACTGGTCGGGATTTTGACCTTCCGCGAAGTGATTCAAACCTTGCACGCCAATGCTGGTGCAGTCGGCGCAGACACCGTGCGGCTGCGCATGAATGACCACCCGATTACGGTTACGCCCGATACCGAAGTCAATGAAGTACGCCGCATCATGCTGGAACAACATGCACGTTATGTGCCGGTCATGGATGCCAAGGTGTTGCTGGGCGTCATTTCGTTCTACGACGTGGCCAAAGCGGTGCTGGATGCGCAAAAC
>JBDLSU010000853.1:0-3999 GCA_039799405.1 Pseudomonadota bacterium
CTCTACGTCCCTGACGTTTTCAGGAAAAGCCGGGTTGATGATTTTGATTTGATGCTTGCCCTCGGGCAAGTGGAATTTTTTCATGGGCGGGCTGACCCCAATCTGTTTGCCATCAACCCAAACCGCACCCCAAGGTTTCACTGTGACATTAAACCGCATTGTAAACGCTGGCGGGGTTTCCTGCTCAACTTTGGCAGATGCTGTTTCGGCAACACCGGCCTCGGGCTTGCTGGCACTGTCCACATTGGCAGTGGGCGTGCTGGCAGCAGCCATCGGTACGCTCGCCGACGTGGGCGGCGTCTGGGCGGGGGCTTTACTGGCTGGTGTCACCGGTCTGACAGGGGGCGCTACGGACGCGGGCGCTGTGGTCGGCTTGCTGGCATTCACCGGATCGGTACTGCCCGCAGGCGGATTATCACGGCCATTTTGCATGGCCTGATACGCGTAATAGCCACTGGCCAGTAATGCCAAGGCGGCCAAAATGCCCGCCAATATGGTGGTGCGCGAATTGTGCGCGGGCTTGACCGGCACCTGGGTAATTTCGCGCCGGGTGCGCGACAGGGTCTTACTGCTGGTATCGCCATCGCGCGCGGCTTCGCTGCTACTGCTCTTGCTACTGCGGCCGGAATGGCGCGAACTGCGGCTGGAAGCAAAGGCGGCAATACCCAGCAAACGACGGAATTCATCCATCGATTGCGGCCGGTCGCCCGGTTGCAAGGCCAGCCCTTTATCAATCGCCACCAAAAACTTATAGCTGAAACCGACGTGTACGCCATCTTGCAGCAAGACCAGTGAATCCTTGATCATGCGCGCCACCGAAGTGACCGGTGGCGATTTCACTATCGCAAAATACATCACCGCTGCCAGCGCATAAATATCAGTCCACGGGCCTTGCACCATGGAGGCATCGTCGGAATATTGTTCTACCGGCGCATAGCCGGGTTTCAGGATCACGGTCAGGCCCTGCGTCATGTCACCGATGATCTGGCGCGCCGAGCCAAAATCGAGCAGTACCGCATCGCCATTTTTTTGCACGATGATATTGTCGGGCGAAACGTCACGATGTAATACCTTGGCGCGATACAGGGTATCGAGTGCTTCCAGAATCTGCTTGAAGATAAATTTGAGCCAGGCTTCGGTAACAATTTCGGGACGATTCAGGACGATGTCTTTCAGGGTTTGTCCATCGTAATAGCGCATCGCCATATAGGCGGTCTGGTTTTGTTCCCAGAACCGGTACACCTTCACCAGCGAAGGGTGATCAAACTGCGCCAGCAGGCGCGCTTCATTAATAAAACTTTTCAGACCTGCATCAAAGGCTTCTTTATGGCGCTCGGCGCGCACTTGCACACTGCCATCGGCACCGCGTCCGGCCAGCGTGCCCGGCATGTATTCCTTGATCGCCACGGTGCGCTGCAAGGAATGATCGATAGCCAGATAGACGATGCCAAACCCACCCTCACCCAGGATGCCGGTAATCTCAAAATCAACCATGCAGGTGCCAACGGCGAGGGAATTCTCGCTGCCGTTTTGTGGTGGAATCACAACGGTGTTGGAAAATAATTCTTCTGTTTTCAAGATCGACTCAACATAGGTAAATATCGCCAGATTTGGAATTGTCCGGGGGCAACGATTATCTCACAGCAACAGGCTCACGCAGCAACACCGTGTACGCGGAAAAATTATCGCGCTGCTTGCCAGAAACCAATACATTGCCTGCGGCGATCTGGTTCATTTTCTCCAGCCATTCTTCACTACTCTGCGCCTGCGACAGCGCCTGCTCCATTTGCGTCTCTACTATCCATTCCCAAAAACCATCGGTACAAATCAAAAATGCATCGCCATCGATCAAATCAACTGCTTCCCGCGTCACTTCGGGGAAGGTATCGCCTTCGGCACCAATGGCCGCATACAACACGCTGCGCTGCGGATGGGTGCGAATCTGTTCCGCCCGCGAATACCCGGCATCGACAAAACGCTGTGCCAGGCTATGGTCACTGGTCATATGCAACAGCCTGTTGTGACGAAACATATACACCCTGGTATCACCCAGATGCGCCCACAGTGCGCAGCGGTTGATTTGGTCAATCACCAGGGTTGCCACGGTGGCGCTCATGGCACGCCGCTTTTCACTCAACTTCTTGTTTTGCGCTACTTTGACGATGGCGCAATCAATATAGGAACGCAAGGCGCGCGCACCGAACGAAGCCTCACGCATAAACTGAGCCAGAATCGCCTCGACCACCAGTCTGGCAGCCACTTCGCCACCGGAATGACCGCCAGTACCATCAGACATGACGAAACACATCAAACCATCTTGCGTTGCGCAGCCCAATGCATCCTGGTTGGATGGCCGATGCCCGAGCGCGGTAAGTTGGGCACGGTTGACACTCATATTCACCTGGCTACCCAATGCTGCCTTTTCATCCATTTTTACTGCCGCTCTTGTAGCGTTCGATTTCATTCTCGTAAGCGTTCAGGAAGTCTTTGCCGAACAAGGTCTGGAAGTCATCCTTGGCTTCCAGCGAAATACCACGGAATTGTTCGGCATACATTTCCCATAACTGGGCTTTGGCGCGGGCCGGATTCATTTTGTCCATGAAGCCGGGAGGCGGCAGACGGCGCTCGAAATTAACCGGATGCAAACGCTTGAGCATGGCATCCATGGCGGCGCGCATACCGGCCACCACACCCAGTTGATGCCCATGCAAATCGGAAAAGGCATCGTCCAGCGCTTCATCAGGTGCCATAAAGCCCGGCATTTTTTTACGCAACATCTGGATCAGCACGGTCTGGCTGTCAGGGAAGAATTTGAGCGGATTATTTTTGCGCAAGACCACCATCGTCACTTCGGCCTTGACTTCACGCTTGACCAGCGCGCGCAAGGCGATCAAATCCATGGTGCCCTTGATGGAAGACGCCACCAGCTTGCCCAGGGTTTCCATCAGTTCCGGCGTCAGGCCGGAAGAAATCGGTACATTGCCAATGCCAGCGCCATTTAAAAATGCTTGCAACAAGGCCGTGGTATCGGCGTGCTCCAGTGCTTCATGCCCGGCCGCCGGATCGGCCACGGCTTCCGCCGCCGTGGCGACGCGAGCACTACTGTCACGCGTGCCTTCGGTGGCTTCCACTACCAGGCGATACAAACCGATTTGTACCTGATCACCGACATGTACCGGATAATCGCGCTCGGCTTCGATTTCCTGGCCGTTAATCAGAATGGGATTGGCCTGGCTCAAATTGACCAGCATATGGTTTTGTCCATCGCTCCAGACGGCCGCCTGGGTGCGGGATACATAGTGCTTGGGATCGGGCAAGACCAGAAAATTATCTTCACTGCGGCCGATGGTCTGGCGTTCCGGGCCAAATACTGCAGCCAACCCGGACGAAGGCGCTTCATCATTGTATGAGACGACAGCAATTTTAATCATTACATAGCACTCCGAAAAACAATGGCTGTTCAGCCAGGCATAAATGATGAAGGTTGGATGCAGCCAACGCCCGACTGATTGGAGGGGCGGGCCAAACCACTTTGCATTTTAACGTCTGTTCCTGCATCCTGTGTAACAAACGAAGTTTCCGGCCATTTTTTCATGAATGCAATGGCTTGGCCGTATCTTTTCTGGCGCAAAAATCGCGGCCAATGCCACTACCCACCAGGCAAGTCGGCCATTAACGCCCAATTATAATGTCAAATAATTACAAATTAAAATTTAATTGATTCCTGTTTCTCATGTGCGGCAAAATCATGCCGGGATGAAATTCACTTATTGAATAAATAATGCAGATTCGGCAAAAGCGTTGTTATTTTTTCACGCCATGGATTATTTTTCGGGTTGCAGCCCCTGATGATACAAAATAGCGGCACGCTTTCATGGCAAGCCCGACTGCCATTTTGCCCGAGACCTTTGATCGACTTGAACAGGACTACCCATGCCTATTCCCACACTTTCACGCCGTCATGCCCTGGCTCTCATGCTGGGCAGCACCCTGCAACTG
>JBDLSU010000854.1:0-3185 GCA_039799405.1 Pseudomonadota bacterium
TGGCGCAGAATGCCTGCTTCCAGCGGATCCAGCGTCTGCCCGGCAAGATCGCTTGCGCTGCCGCTGGACTCAAGCTGAGTATCGGGCTGTATATCAAGCTGCAAATCAAGCTGCAAATCAAGCTGCAACACCGTTTGCGGCAAACTCACTTGCCGCAACACCACTTGCACCGCCTGCGGCAAACCTTGCCACAGGAAGGCAGTGCGCAAAATATCATGACGGGCGATTACTTGCTCCAATGCCAACTGAAAAGCCTGCGCGCGCGCCATGCTGTCGAAGGCGAAAATACTGCGCAGCAAATACGGGTCGATGGCGTTTTCTGTTTGCCACAGGTGGTGGAACAAAATGCCCTGTTGCAGTGGTGCCAGCGGATAAATATCCGCAATATTCTCCACCCCGCCCTGGCCGCTGGCCGCAATCTGCTGCACGATACTGTCGATCTGGCTTTGGCTTAAATCCAGCAGCGGCAGCATGGCAGGTTCGATCCGTGCGGTGCCTGGCGCAATGCCACCACGGGTAGCATGCGGCGCATGCGCGATTTGATCTTCATCGGCGTGGGCAACCGCAAACGGCGAGGCATCGATCTGACGCATTTGCGCTGCCATCGCCTGCAATTGCGGATGCTCGAACACCGCGCGAATATCCAGTTGCCAGCCGTGCTGGCGCAAGCGGTCGATCAGGCCGACCACCAACAAGGAATGACCACCAGCTTCAAAAAACTGACTGTAGCGACCGATTTGGCTGGCGTTGGGCAGGTTCAATAACTGCGCCCACAGGCTGGCGAGCAGGGTTTCGGCCTCACCCTGCGCTGCGTCCTGCGCGCTGGCATCGGCATGTTGCGCTTGTTCTTGCTCCAGAGCCAACAAGGCACGGCGGTCGAGTTTGCCATTGGCGGTCAGTGGCAACACCGGTACAAAGGTGAAGCTGGACGGCAGCATGTACTCGGCCAGGCTTTGCGCCAGTGCGGCGCGCAGGCTGTGCTTATTGACGCTATCAGCCAGCGCATCCCGCACCACAAACGCCAGCAAGCGCTGTTCATGCGCCAGCACCGCCGCTTGCCGCACGCCGGGCTGCGCCAGCAAGCGCGCTTCGATTTCGCCCAACTCGATGCGGAAGCCCCGGATTTTGACCTGATGATCATTGCGCCCCAGATATTCAAAACTGCCATCGGCCCGCTGGCGCGCCAGATCGCCGCTGCGATACCAGGTTTCGGCCGGATTGGCCGGATTGCTGATAAAGCGCTCGGCCTGCAATTGCGGCCGCCGCCAATAACCGCGCGCCACCCCGGCCCCGCCAATCACCATTTCCCCGACCACACCCGGCAGTACCGGCTGTTGTTCCAGCCCCAGCAAATGAATCTGCAAATCCGGCAGCGCCACGCCGATCAGGCTGGCGCTGCTGTGGCCGATATCGTGCGCCGTCAGTTCCAGATAGCTGACATGCACCGTGGTTTCGGTAATGCCATACATATTCACCATGCGGGTGCGCGCCAGCGGGTTGCGCGCAATCCATGGACGCAATGCGGGCAGGGACAGTGCTTCGCCGCCGAAAATAATCCAGCGCAGGCTGTGCTGTAGTGCGGGTTCAAGCTGACCGGACAAGGGCCGGGATTGCTCCGCATGCGCTTGCGCGCTGATCAAAGCCTGGAATGCACTCGGGGTCTGATTCAACACCGTCACCTGTTCATCGCACAGCAATTGGTAAAACGCCGCACTGTCGCGTGCCACCTGACCCGGCACCAGCACCAGCCGTCCGCCCCAGGCCAGCGCGCCCCAAATTTCCCACACCGAAAAGTCAAAAGCAAAGGAATGGAACAGCGTCCAGACATCGGCCCGGCCAAAGCCATACCAGTGCTGGCAGGCGCGCAACAGGCGCACCACCTGAGCGTGTTCGATCAAGACGCCCTTGGGCAAGCCGGTAGAGCCGGAGGTATAGATGACATAGGCCAGATTGTTGGCCTGCAATGGCAAGGACGACGGTGATGATGACGACGCTGCTGCCGATGGCGGCTGACCCGGTTCCGGATTGCTGTCCGGCATGGCGGCAATGCTGGCGGCATCGCGCTGCAGGCACAATACTGGCAGGTGTTCCATCTCCGGCTGTTCCGCCGGGCCACCGACCAGCAACAAGGCGGGTTCGCTATCTTGCAAAATAAACTGCTGCCGTGCCGTCGGCAAGGCCGGATCGATCGGCACATAGGCCGCACCGGCTTTCAAAATACCAAGAATGCTTTGCAGCATGGCAAAGCCGCGCTGCACACACAGCGCAATGCGTTGCTCCGGCCCGGCCCCGCGCGCCAGCAAGGCATGGGCGATGCGGTTGGCGCTCTGGTTGAGTTGTTGATAGCTCATGCTTGCGCCATCACAACGCAAGGCAATCGCGTCCGGCTGTAGCAATACCTGTTGTTCAAACCACTGGTGGATGCAGGCCGGGCCATGCGCCGACATCGGCACGCTGCGCTGTGACAAAGTTTCCGACAAGGTGTCCTGCAACAACGCTGGCACAGCAGGCCACAGCGGCAAAGCCAGCACGCGCTGCTGTGGTGCATGCAACAGCGCATCGCACAGCACTGTCAATGCTTGCTGCATTAACTGCAATACCCAGTGCGGATCAACCCCGTCGGCCTGGCAGGTCAGGGCAAAATCATGGCCCAGATCATCCACCGCCAACATCAGCGGGAAGTTGGTGCGTTCGATGCTGGCGACCAGATCCACCCCCGGCAACTGCACGCTGCTGGCGCTGCTGTGGCGGTAGTTGAGCAAGGCGGTAAACAGTGGCGCAGGTGCCGCCACCCCGCTACAGCGCTGCGCCAGCGCCAACGGTGCGCTTTCGTGTTGTAGCAACTGGCCCAGGCCCTGCTGGGTCAGGCTCAAAGCTTGCTGCACGCTGAGTTGATCCAAATCCAGCGCCAGCGGCAAGGTATTGATAAACATGCCGAGCGCGCGCAAGGCGGCACCGCTGCGGCCGGACAAGACGCTGCCAAATACCACTTGCGGCTGGTTGCAGGCATGCGCCACCAGCATGCCAAAGGCCAGATGCGCCAGCACCGCCGGGGCCATGCGCTGGCTACGGGCGGATTCGCGCCAGCGCTGGGCCAGTTCAGACGACAACGCCAGATGCGCCTGTTGCACCTGGCTGCCATTACCCAGCACATTGTACAAACCAAACGGCGCGCAGGTAGCGTC
>JBDLSU010000855.1:0-2544 GCA_039799405.1 Pseudomonadota bacterium
GCAGCCAGCACCGTATCGCGCTCCAATGCCTCCACCGCCAGCCCCAGATTCTGCGGCAGCAGCGGCAATCCGGCGCGTTCTACCGGCGACATCAAATACACATCCCGGTTCAAGGGTTCGCCCGGATCAAGCCCGCGCTCGATCCCGTCCAACCCGGCCGCAATCACCCCGGCCAGCGCCAGATAGGGGTTGGCGGCGCTGTCGGGCAAGCGCCATTCGATACGCTGGTACACGGTGCGCGCCACCGTGGTGCGGTTGTTGTCGCCATAGGCAATGGTGGATGGTGCCCAACTGGTGCCGGATAGTGATTCAGCACACAGCAAGCGCTTGTAGGAATTGACGGTCGGTGCGCACAGCGCAGTCAGTGCCGGGGCGTGGTGCAGCAAGCCGCCCAAAAATTGATAGCCCAGTGTGGACAAACCCAGACCACGGGCGTCGCCCTGCCCTGCCATCAGCGCGTTGCCTGCGCCATCGGTCAGCGACAAATGGAAATGCAAGCCACTGCCGGGGCGGTCGGCGAAGGGTTTGGGCATCATGGAAAACAACATGTCTTGCTGCTCTGCGATATGGTAGGCCGCCATTTTGAACAACATCAGGCGGTCGGCTGCTTGCAAGGCATCGGCATAGTGGTAGTTGATTTCAAATTGACCCGTGGCGTCTTCATGGTCGATCTGGAATACGCCAAAGCCGCAGGCGTCCAGCGCTTGCGTCAAAGTTTCGATAAAGCCGCGCTGGCGCAGCAGGCTTTTACTGTCTTAGGAAGGTTTGCTCCGGGTGTCGCCAGGTTCGGCGTCGAAACCGTTGGCACCGCGTTGCAGCAGGAAAAATTCCGGCTCCAGCCCGGCGTGTAAAGTCCAGCCGCGTTGCTGCAGGCGGGCTACCTGGGTGCGCAAGATCTGGCGCGGGCAGCGATCGAACGGTTGGCCTGCGACATAGCCGTTTAACACCACCCGCGCATAGCCGGGCATCCAGGGCATGACTTGTAGGGTGCTCAGGTCGGCGCGGCCGTAGTATTCGGAACTGACGCCGGTGCGCGGCAAGCCAGTGCCCCAGATGGATGGCCCGGCAAAGCCTGCGCCGGGGTTGATCAGGTCGGGCAGGTTTTTTAGTGGCACCAGCTTGCCTTTGGCGGTGCCGTGGATGTCGGCAAACTGGGCGAAGATCGAATGCACCCCGGCCAGACGCAGGTTGTCGATCATCTCGGCTGGGGTATTCATGGCATCGCCTTTTTTGAGGGATACACCCGGCTCAGGCCAGGCTGATCCAGGTGGTTTTGAGTTCGGTATATTTTTCCAGTGCGTGCAAGGATTTATCCCGCCCGTTGCCGCTTTGCTTGTAGCCGCCAAATGGCACGGTGATGTCATCGTCGTCATACTGGTTGACATGCACGGTGCCTGCGCGCAAGGCGCGTGCGCCCAGGTGGGCTTTGCGCAGGTCGGATGTCCACAAACCTGCTGCCAGGCCGTAGGATGAGGCATTGGCTTGCTTGATGGCGTCATGCAAATCGGTGAAGGTTAGCACCGACAATACCGGGCCAAAGATTTCTTCGCGTGCGATTTTCATCGAACTATTGACCCCATCAAAAATAGTGGGAGCGATATAGGTGCCACCGGAATCAAGCCGCATGGCGCTGCCGCCTGCCAGCAACTTGGCCCCTTCGGCGTTGCCGGATTCGATATAGCCCATCACGCTATTGAACTGGGTGCGGTCAACAATTGCCCCCATCACGGTGTCCGGGTCGAGTGGGTTGGCTGGCTGGAACGATGGCAACATCGCCAGCGCTTTTTCCAGAAAGGCATCTTTGATCGAGGCTTCGACGAACAGGCGCGAAGGTGCGTTACAGCTTTCGCCCTGGTTGAAACAAATCGAACCAACTGCCGCTTGTACTGCAGCTTCAATGCTGGGGCAATCAGCGCAGACGATGTTGGCAGATTTGCCGCCCAACTCCATCCAGGCGCGTTTCAGGTTGGATTGTCCGGCGTATTGCATGATTTGCTTGCCGACCCTGGTAGAACCGGTGAAGGCGATGCAATCGACATCCATGTGTAGCGCCAGCGCACTGCCCGCTTCCTGGCCAAAACCGGGCAGCACCTGAAATACGCCGGGGGGAATGCCAGCTTCCAGCGCCAACTCACCCATGCGCAAGGCGGTAAGCGGGGATTTTTCTGATGGTTTCAGGATCACGCTATTGCCCGCCGCCAGCGCCGGAGCGATTTTCCAGCTTGCCATCAGCATCGGATAGTTCCATGGCACAATCGCGCCAACCACGCCCACTGGCTCGCGTGTGATCAAGGCCAGGCTATTGGCGGGTGTGGGGGCGATTTCGTCGTAGACTTTATCGATGGCTTCACCAAACCAGCGGATGCAATTGGCGGCACCGCGTACATCTACCACCTGGCTGTATTTGATCGGTTTGCCCATGTCCAGCGTTTCCAGCAAAGCCAGTTCGTCACTGTGTTTCAGCATTAAATCAGCAAATTTTCCCAGCACCCGCTTGCGTTGGGCCGGTGGCATGTCTGCCCAACTGCGCGCATCAAAGGCGGC
>JBDLSU010000856.1:0-2737 GCA_039799405.1 Pseudomonadota bacterium
AACGCCATAAAATCGGCCATGGTTGCCAGCGAGAATTTGGACAAATTCAAGTCCACCGCAGTTTGATAATATTCCTTGGGCTGTGGCAAATTCGGCCGCGCAAAGTGTTGCGCCCCACCGATGGCATTGAGCATATTGCAGACCAGGCCCAGGTGTTCCATCTCCTGATGCGCCACCCGCAGAATCACCGAAGCCCAGTTGCGGATCTTGTCCTGTTGCACCTCGTCAATCTCTTCATACAGGAATTTCTTCATCGAAAAAGCGGTGAACAGATAGACGCAAGTAAGTCCATGTTCAATCTCCGCCGCTTCGCACAGGGCATAAATCAACTCCTCCCGCGTGCGTATGGTGGTTTTGTCGTGGGCAGCTTTTTTGGTCATGATGGCTCGCGGTGGATGGGTGTCGGGAAGGTGCCAAATAAGGTGGTAAAACCGGTGCAAAACAGGCGGGGGCGATGTTTTGCTGTGTTGGCTATATTAATGCTATTTTTTGTGCCTGGAACGGGAATGTTGTTTTCACACACGGTATCTTTTTGGCGTCAAGCCAGCAAGCCGCCGGGTGACTTGCGATCCCGCTCACGGGCCGAGCCAACCGGGCCAAAGTAAAACCTTGCCATCAATTCATGGTATTATCCTGCACCCGTTTTAAGCCACCCCTGCTACCTACATGCCCGCATGAAATACCTGTCCGCCTATTCCGACCAAACCCGCGCCAAAGTGCAAAGCCTGATCGACCAGGGAGCATTAGGCTCAACCTTGCTCAGGCGCTACCCGCAAGCGCACCAGGTGCGTACCGACAAGGCGCTGTACCAGTATGTACACGCGTTAAAGGACGAATTTCTGCGCAACGCCGCCGCCATCGACAAGGTGGCGTTCGACAGCAAACTGCATGTGATCCAGCACGCACTCGGTTTGCACACCGCCATTTCGCGGGTGCAGGGTGGCAAGCTGAAAGCCAAGCATGAAATCCGGGTTGCCAGCATGTTCAAGCAAGTGCCGGAAGAATTTTTACGCATGATTGTGGTGCATGAATTGGCGCATTTAAAGCAGAAAGAACATGACAAGGCGTTCTACCAGCTTTGCTTGCATATGGAGCCGCAATATCATCAGTTTGAATTTGATTTGCGGCTGTATTTGACGCAGTTGGATCTTGGCGGGGGCAAGCTGTGGGAGTTTGGTGATTGAAGATGGTGAGGCTACTGGTGCGAGTGCGGCAGGCTGTGGCTGCCGCACACTATTAATTGGGTCAGGTCGGCTATTTATTCTGCCTCCGCCTGCGCCTCCGGCACCGCCCTGGCAAATTCCGGCAACGCCAAACAAGCCTCATTAATCCGCAGCAAAGTCGGCATGCCCGACAAATCCGATTTCAAACGCTTGGCATTATAAATCTGCGGCACCAAACAGCAGTCCGCCAGCGTCGGCGTATCGCCAAAGCAAAACTTGCCAGTGCGCGCATCCTTGTTCAAAGTGGTTTCCAGCGCCGCCAAACCCTGTTCGCACCAGTGGCGATACCAGGTGTTTTTGGCTTCTTCTTCCACCTTCAAATCATTGGTCAGGTAGCGCAACACCCGCAAATTATTCAGTGGATGGATGTCGCAGGCAATTTGCAGCGCAATGGCACGTACATGGGCGCGATCCAGCGCGTTGGCGGGTAGCAGCGGCGGGGTGGGGTGGATTTCGTCCAGGTATTCGATAATTGCCAAAGACTGGGTGACGATGTGACCGTCGTCATCCACCAGCGCGGGCACCAGGCCGTCCGGGTTGATGGCGCGGAACGCGGCTTGTAGTTGCTCGCCGCCTTGCTTGATCAAATGAATTTGTTCCAGCTCATGCGGCAGGTTTTTCAGGTTGAGGGCGATACGCACCCGGTAGGAGGCCGAGCTGCGGAAATAGTGGTAGACCTTCATGCTTGGGTTCCTTTTGTTAGCGAGTTATGGATTCCCGCCTGCGCGGGAATGACGGGCTGGCGGATCGCGCTGGTTCTGGTGCTGGCGGCTGACTTAATTTCTAGGCCAGCACCTGACGTAGCCAGGCGGCAATGTCGTTGATTTCGTCGTCGTTGACCGAATGCTCCATCGAATATTCATGCCATTCCACCTTGAAGCCGAGTTGCAGCAGCAGGTCGCGCGATTGCTGCGCTCGTGCCATCGGCACCACGCCGTCGTAGCGGCCATGGGCCAGAAAGATCGGGGTATTGTGGTTGGCACCGTGTTGCTCTGCAGCCAGGCTTTGGTGCAGCGGCAGATAGCCGGACAAGCACATCAAACCAGCCAGCGGCTCGGCGTGGCGCAAGCCAGTGTGCAAGGCCATGGCGCAACCCTGGGAGAAACCGGCCAGCACTATGCGCTTGCTGGCAATGCCACGGGCTTTTTCTTGTGCGATCAAGCCTTCGATTTTGCCTTGCGAGGCGCGGATGCCGCCTTCGTCTTCTTGCCGCACCAAATCGGTGACCATGATGTCGTACCAGGCCCGCATCATGTAGCCGTTGTTAATGGTCACTGGCATGACTGGCGCGTGCGGGAAGATGAAGCGGATCGGGCCGATATCGCCCAAGTCCAGCTCACTGGCCAGGGGCGCAAAGTCGTTGCCATCCGCGCCCAGGCCATGCAGCCAGATGACGGAGGCGGTGGGGTTGGGGCCGGTATCGAAGGTGATGGCTTGCAGGGCGGTCATGCGGGTCTCGTTGAATAAAATGGGGGATTGGATGGAAGCGGGTGGCGCGCAAAAAAATCAGGCGG
>JBDLSU010000857.1:0-2669 GCA_039799405.1 Pseudomonadota bacterium
TGGAATATGCGCGGCCTGGAACTGGCACGGCCCACTGCCTGGGTCAGCTCGGTCGGCATGGCGCTGTTGCAAACCGGCCAAACCATGCGCCATCTGGGGCGGCTCGACAGTGCCGAAGAACTGCTGCGCGAAGGATTGCAATTACTCGAATCGATGCCCCGTTCGCGCGCCTATTCGATCGGCATGTTGTATCTGGGCGACCTGGCGTTGATTCAGGGCAAGCCGGAGCAAGCCCTGAGTCACTTTGAAGCCGTCGAACAAAATGCCAGCCATCTGAGCCAGTCGGATTTTCAGATTCTGGTCTGGCGCGGCCATGCCCAGGCGCTGCAGCGTACCGGCGAGCAAGCGCGTGCCCTGCAAGCTGCGCACCACGCCTGGGAATGGGCGCGTACCATGCGCGACCCCAAACGTGAAATCGAAGTACTCAAGGTGCTGGCCGAAATTTACGCCCGCACCGATTTGCCGGAACCAGCGCATGCCGCCGCCTGGACCCAGGAATGGCAACAGGCCGATCCGGCCCAGCGCCAGAACTTGCCGCCAGCGCTGATCTATCTGCTGATGGCCCTGCAACTGGGGCAGCAAATTGCCGGTTACAACATCGATGGCGATCTGTACGACGCACTGGCCGAACAATATGCACGCCGGGGTGACTTTGCCAAAGCCTATGACATGGCGCGCCAGGGCGGCGTATCACGCGAAAAAACCCATTCGGCGCAAGCCACCCAGAGCGCGATTGCCGCCCAGGTGCGCTATGCCACCGAGCGCGCCCAGTTGGAAGGCGAACGGGCGCAGCAACTGGCCAATGAAAAAGCACGCCATCTGGCCGCCTTGCAGCAAACCCGCACCACGCTCGAACACCTGGAAACCATCGGCCAGGAAATGACGGCGCAACTCGATTTAAGCGCGCTGTATCGCATCCTCGACTTGCATTTGCACCAGTTGCTGGAAATTCATGTGTTTGCCGTGTATTTGCTCGATGCCACCCAGCAAGTGCTGGTGCGGGTGTTTGGCGTGGAAAACGGCGAAACCTTGCCGGTGCGTACATTGCCACTGGATAACCCGGACGCCGACTCTGTGCGCTGCCTGCGCCAGCGTCAGGCCCTGGTACGGGACTGGGCACCGCAGCAACACGCTGCCAATCAGGAGCCCGGCACCCTCGATACCCTGAGTGCCCTGTATGCACCGCTGGCGGCAGGTAGCCGGGTGCTGGGCGTGATGAGTGTGCAATCGCTCAAACGCCATGCCTTTGGCGAACGCGAACAGTTGATTTTTCACACCCTGTGTTCGTATGCCGCCATCTCGTTCGACAATGCCTACGCCTACCAGCAATTGCTGCAAGCCCAGACCGAACTGGCCGAGCAAGAAAAGCGCGCCGCCTTGGGTGGACTGGTGGCCGGGGTGGCGCACGAAATGAACACCCCGCTGGGCAATTGCCTGATGATGACCAGCAGCTTGCAACAACAAGCCAGCCAACTGTATAAAGCCACCAGCGAGGGCGTATTATTGCGCTCGGAAATGAATCAATTTTTGCTTGATGGCGAACTCGAAATCCAGGTCTTGCAACGCGGCCTGGAATCGGCCAACAAGCTCATTTCCAGTTTTCAACAGGTGGTGGTGGATCGCTCGCGCGAACCCCTGCAGCACTTTGCGCTGGCCGGCTTGTGTCAGCAGTTGCTGCAAACCCAGGCCCCTGATTTGCAGCAAGCCGCCATTACACTGCATCTGGATGTGCCGTTGCCCTGGCATTTCACCAGCTATCCGGCCGCTTTGCTGCAGGTATTGAATCATTTGATTGACAATGCGACCCAACATGCTTTTTACAACCGGGTGACCGACCAGCCGCAAATCTGGCTGCGCGCCAGCGCTTTGGGCGGTAACAAAGTGCGCCTGCAAGTACAGGATAATGGGCTTGGCATCGCCCTGGAGCAACAAAAACAAATATTTGAGCCGTTTTTCACCAGCCAAAGCCGCCTTGGCCGTTGTGGCCTGGGTTTGAGCGTCTGTTATAACCTGGTGACGGCTGTATTGGGTGGCAGTATTGCGGTGCAGAGTTTGCCCGGCCAAGGTGCCTGCTTTACGCTGGAACTGCCCTTGGTGGTGTCGGATGTCGATGCCAGTAGCGGATAAGAATGTCAGTACCGGATCAGGATGCTGGTATCTGATGATTTTGCCCGGTGAGCGTGTTTGAAGGAATGATCATGCAATTGTTTGCGCTGGATGAAGAAGTCATGCAACTGGAGCTGGGTTTGCCCAACCTGGCTGGCAGTGCGCGCTGGCATTTGCTGTTGCCGCTGGCCTGGTATCTGCGCGAGCGCGACAGCCAGCGCGCCCTGGATTTGGCCGATGAAATTGAAAGCGCCCTGGGTTTTCATGATATCGGCATGTTCGAGCGCAGCAGCATTCTGGCCCGCATCAGCCTGTTACGCGGAGAAGTGGCCTACCTGAACGGGCGCTTGCCAGCGGCCCAGGCCTGCGCCCAGCAGGCACTGGCCCTGAGTATCGAAGCCGGTGATGCCTGTAGCCAGATCGATGGCCAGTTCCTGGCGGCCAGCGTGCTGCTGGCGCAGGGCCAGTCGCAAGCCTACCGCGAGCAATTGCAAGCCATGCTGGCACCGCTGCGCGCCGGTGACGATGGCGTGCGCCGCCTGTATTGCGAATGCTTGCTGGCA
>JBDLSU010000858.1:0-5469 GCA_039799405.1 Pseudomonadota bacterium
CGAGGCGGCACGCACCCTGCAATATTTCGTGGATTTTTGCCATAGTCATCAAATGGCTTCCAGTTCTTATATTGGATATGGCATTGACGTGGTGGATGAAGTAATCAAACTATCCCAGAAGATACAACACGATTATCCCAATGCAATTTTCTTTACCAGCAAACTGATTTTTTCTAACGATAATTGGTTCACCCGTTTGCTACATAATCAGGCAGCATTAGCAATTCAGCGACGTTTACATTTCGACGGATTACAAATGGTCATCTTGCCGATGAAGGTATAACAAGTAAAACAGTGACTTGATTCACGCAAGAATTCAGGTTACGCCCGATTATATTGATATACTGCAGGTTTGAGCGATTTAGCCGATTGTCGGAGATTTTTTCATGCTACGCCAGATATGCCTTGTTATCATTACTGTTGCCACACTTGTTTCGTGCAAAAAAGAAATAAAAAATGAATCAAGCGGTTCCGCCACTGTTGCACCGCTGATGATTACGCCGGAAGATGTGTTAGCCGTCAGGGATCAGGCATTTCTGGCCGGCCCGGTCATCACGGGCACGATTCAGCCAGCACGGCGTGCCGATTTACGTGCTGAAGTGTCAACTGTGGTACTTAAAGTGTTGAAGGAAAATGGTGATAGCGTCAAACAGGGTGATGTTTTGTTGCGACTGGATGAAACGTCGATTCGCGAGGCCATGCAATCGAGTGAACAGGCGGCGCGCGCGGCCGAACTAACGCTGGAACAATCGGAGCGCCAGTTACAACGCCTGAAAACCCTGCGCGCTTCTGGTATGACTTCGACCCAAAGCCTGGAAGACGCCGAAATCCGGCGCAATAATGCCCAAAGCGAAGTCGTTGCCACCAAATCGCGCGTGGTGCAGGCGCGCCAGCAATTCAAACACACCAGTGTGCGCGCGCCGTTTGACGGCATCGTCAGCGAAAACAAGACTTCGGCCGGCGATACCGTGTCAGTCGGCAAGGAATTGATGAAAGTGGTCGATCCGGCCAGCATGCGCTTTGAAGGCCGGGTTTCGGCCGATAAAATCGCCCAGGTCAAAGTTGGGCAAGCCGTCAGCTTCAATATCAATGGTTATGGCCTGCAAAGTTTTGCGGGTGTGGTCAAACGGATTGACCCGGCCGCCAATCCGGTAACCCGCCAGGTGGAAGTACTGGTCGATTTTGCGAGCGGCGACCTGCCCCGGGTAAGCGGCTTGTATGCGGAAGGTATGGTAGCGACCCAAAGCCGCCAAAGCATCAGCGTGCCGGAAGCCGTGATTGTAAAAAATGGCGATACCGCGATTGTCTGGCGCATTGATGGCAAGCTATTGCGCAAAACGCCGCTGGCACTGGGAGTGCGTGACCATCGCCGGGGCGACATTGAAATTCTGTCCGGTTTGCGCGCGGGTGACCAGCTCATCCGCAGCCCACAACTGAGCTTCAAGGATGGCGACCCGGTACAGGCAGTGGAATCGGCTCAATTGCACAAGCAACTGGGCGTCACCACAGTGGCAGGAACCGACAACACCGCCAAGGTAGGAAAATAATATGTTTCTGTCTGATTTCAGTATCAAACGCCCTATCGTCACCGTGGTGCTGATTATTGGCATGATGTGGATGGGTTTGCTGGCCCTGCAAAAATTGCGCGTCAATCAATATCCGGATATTCAACAACCCACGCTGATTGTGGATATTGCCTACCCTGGTGCTTCGCCTGATTCAGTTGATCGCGAAGTAGTCAACCGGATCGAAAAGTCTCTGCAAGGCATCAATGGCGTCACCCAGTTGTTTTCCAACTCGTATGAAGGCACAGCACGCTTTTCGATTTTTTTCGATTTCAAGAAAAACATGATCGAAGCCAGCGATGAAGTACGCAATGCGATTGCCTCGGTACGCTATAAATTGCCCAATGAAATGCGCGAACCGATTATTTCCCGGTTTGACCCCGGCGATGAGCCAGTAATGAGCCTGGCACTATCTTCCAAAACCCTGACCCACACCGAAATTTCGCGCATGGCCGAAATCGATCTGGCACCGCGCCTGCGTGCCATTGAAGGTGTGTCGTTAGTGGATTTGTCGGGCGAGTTACAGCGCGAGTTGAGTGTCTTGCTACGTTCGGAAAAATTGCGCGCCTACAATGTTTCGGTAACCGAAGTGGTGGCGGCGCTACGCAATCAAAACACTACCGCACCAGTCGGCAAAATCGGCAACCAACTGGAGCAACAAAGCATCCGCCTGGTAGGCCGGATCGAATCGCCAGCCGAGTTTGAACAAATCGTGGTGAAACGGCGTGGAGATGAGGTGGTGCGACTGGGCCAGGTGGCCAGCATTGCCGATGGCTTCGCAGACGAACGGCGCTTTAGCTCGCGTAATGGCTTGCCCAATATCAGCCTGGCGGTGATGCGCGCCAATAATGCCAGTGCCGTCAAAGTCGGCAATCAGGTGCGTGAGATGGTGGCCGCGATCAATGAAAATAAAATCCTGCCCAAGGGCACCGAACTGGTCATTACCCAGGATGGTGGCAAGGAGGCACAAAATAATCTGACCAATGTGGTGGAATCGTTGATGATTGGTGCGCTGCTGACGATTCTGGTGGTGTATGTGTTTCTTAACTCGTGGCGCTCGACCCTGATCACTGCGCTCAGTCTGCCAACGTCGGCGATTGCCTCGTTTATTGCGGTCTGGTTGTGCGGCTTCACTCTTAATTTCATGACCTTGCTGGGTTTATCGCTGGCAATCGGGGTGTTGATTGATGATGCGATTGTGGTGCGGGAAAATATTGTGCGGCATATGGAAGCCGGGCTTGACCGCATGACAGCGGCACGGGTTGGCACCGCCGAAATCGGGATGGCGGTAGCGGCGACCACGTTTTCGATTATTGCGGTGTTTGTGCCGGTAGCATTTATGCCGGGCATCGGCGGTGAATGGTTCCGCCCGTTCGCGCTGACGGTCGCCAGTTCGGTACTGGTCAGCTTGTTTATTTCATTCACGCTCGACCCGATGCTATCGGCTTATTGGGGCGACCCGGCCAGCGAGCGAGCGCGCCCCCGGCGCGGCATCGGCGCGCTGCTGGAGCGCTTCAATCGCTGGTTCGACCATCAGGCCGGGCGCTATGGTGATGGCATTGCCTGGGCGTTGCGTCATCGCTGGGCCATGGTAATTATTGCCTTCGCCTGCCTGGGCGGCGCTTGCTTGCTGGGAAAATATTATCTGGGCGCAGAATTTTTACCGGCTGCGGATCAGGAAAATATCGCGATTGATGTGCGAACCCCACCCAGCTCCAGCCTGCGCTATGCGCAACTGAAAATGGAAAAGGCGGCGGAAGTGGCGCGCGGCATTCCGGAAGTACGCACCACCAATGCCACCATCACCCCTGAAGGCGGACGCATCTATGTGGAAATTGGCAAGCGTACGGAACGCCGCCGTAGCGCCCAGGAGTTGTCGGCCGATCTGCGCGAGCGCCTGGCGCGGCTGGTCGGCGCAGAATATACGGTACAGGGTGATTTGAATAACAATGGCAGCAAGCCGGTGCAACTACAGTTTTCCGGGCCGGATCCCAAACAACTGACCAGCCTGGCCAATGCCTTCATGCTGGAATTGCGCAAGGTCAAGGGTGCAATCGATGTCGGCATTTCGGAAAACCAGCCGCAAAATGAATTGCGCATCGAATTGCAACGCGGTCTGGCCAGTTCGCTCGGCATTTCGGCAGGTGATGCGGCACACTCGCTGCGGGTTGCGTTTGCCGGTATCGAGGTGGGTGACTGGATTGATCCAACGGGTGAGTCACGCGATGTGGCGGTGCGCCTGCATCCGGATGACCGGGTCAATCTGGAAAACATTGCGCACTTGCCGATTGCAGTAGGCAATAGCGACCGCATGATTCCGCTTGACCAGATTGCCACCATCAGCATGGGGAAATCGCCCTCCAGCATTGAGCATATTGATGGCAAACGCAATATTACGGTCGGGGCCAATGCTCAGGGCAGAACTGCGGGCGATATCACCAGGGACGCGCTGGAACTGGCCTCCCGCATCGAATTTCCGCCCGGTTACGGCCTCAATCTGGGCGGCAGTTCACGCACCCAGGACGAATTATTTACCGAGATGAAGGTTGCCTTGATCGCCGGGACAGGCCTGATGTATCTGGTGCTGGTAATGCAATTTTCCTCGTTTTCAGCCCCGCTGGCGGTGATGGTATCGCTCCCCATGAGTCTGATCGGGGTGGTGGTGGCCTTGCTGGCGACCAAAAACACGCTCAATTTGATGAGCATGATTGGCGTCATCATGCTCATGGGGCTGGTCGCCAAGAATGCGATTTTGCTGCTCGATTGCGCACGCGAACGGGAAAGCCAGGGCTATGAGCGCGAAGATGCGCTAAGGTATGCTGGCAAAAAACGCTTGCGACCCATTTTGATGACCACTTTTGCCCTGATTGCCGGCATGCTGCCAGTTGCCATCGGCCACGGCGAAGGCGCTGAATTATATCGGCCGCTGGCGGTGGCAATTATCGGCGGCACCCTCACCTCTACGGTACTGACGCTGCTGGTGGTGCCAAGCTGCTACGACGTGATCGAGATCATCTCCGACCGTTTGTTCCGGCGCCAGTCGTTGACGCAACAACATCAAAGCATCAATCAGCCGGAACCGGGCAGCGCGCCACCGTTGCAGGCAAAAGTATTGCCATTCAAATAGCCAGTGGCATGGCGGTGCGGCAGGTGCAGCTTGCATGCAAGCTGGCTGGTTTATTGTGGCTTATTCCAGCCAGCCACGCTCATCCAGTAAATCCTGTACCAGCTCCAGCCGTAGCAGCGGGTTATCCAATGTCAGCATGCGCTGCTTCTCTTCCAGCGTCAGCGGCAACAGATCACACCAGCGGTTGGAGACCCAGCCGCATTCATCGAGCCGATAAGGTGACAACAGGGGAAACTGGTTGGCGGGCAAGCCTTCTTTTTGCAAAGCTGCAATCAAATGCCCAAGTGCGCGCGCGGTATCTTGCAATTCATCGGGCACTGCCACAATTTGGTCATCGTCGAGCATCTCAACCTCGGCCAGCCACAGGCCATTGGCTTGCTGCTCACTGGACAGAATGCGGAAGCGTTGCATGCCCTGGCAGCGAATATGCAGCAAATTTGTCTGTACCACACTGGCCTGCAAAATCTTCGCCACTGTGCCAACCGGTGCAAACCGGGCTTCTTGCCCGGCGACACGGATTTCTGACCCCTGATGCAAGGTCACCACGCCAAACGCCTGCTCTTCGGCCAGACATTGTTTGACCAGACCTAGGTAACGTACTTCAAAAATGCGCAGCGGCAAATAGCCGTCCGGGAACAGTGTGGTACCCAGTGGAAACAGCGGTATGGTTGTCATGCTTTCTACAATCTATTCTGGCAAAAGTCTCCGGTATTGCAGGCGCACAACCCTGCCAGGAACCGGCAGGGTTGCCCGCTGGCCTGAGCTAGAACCGCCGGG
>JBDLSU010000859.1:0-6722 GCA_039799405.1 Pseudomonadota bacterium
GCCCACTACTGCGACCCGGCGCGCATTCGGTGCCCACACCGCAAAGCGCACCCCGGCGACGCCATTCATTTCACACGGGTGCGCGCCCAGTTGGGTGTAGGGGCGCTGGTGCGTGCCTTCGGCCAGCAACCATTGATCCAGTTCCGACAGGGTGAGCAGGGTATCGGGCATATTTTTCTGGTAATCAGATTAAAAAGGCAATAAGTGGTCTGGTTTGCTCAGTTTGGCGCAGCCGCCAATAATACCACGCCCCTGGCCTGGATTTTGACGCTGCCCTTGGCAACCACGCTGCATGCGCCGCCATAGGCATCGCACACCTGCTGGCCTTCGGCAAATACTTTGCCAACCGGAATGGTCACGTCACCTTGCAATTGTGGTGCGACGACCACTTTATCGGCATGCGCGGCATCAATGCGGGCAAACACATACGGTTGCGCCGCCAGTTGCAAATGTTCACCGCGTGCCAGCGCCACATGACGTGCGCGGAACTGGCCCAGCTTTTGCGCGTGTTGCAGCAAAGCTTTGTCGATGCTGGCCCAGTTCATGTCGGAACGGGTGGCTTGCTGGGCGTCACCTTCGGGGCTGATGCCGGGTTGGCGACCGGATTCATCGCCATAAAACAATTGCACGCCGCCCTGTGCCAGCAGTAGCGCTGTTAGGCCATGGTGCAACTGGTCGCGGGCAAACAGTGCGGTGTCATGTGAAGAAATATACGACAGCACATCATGCCGCAGCGCCGGGTTGTCGCGCCCTTTGGCGAGCGCACTGGCATAGCCGTTGTAGATGCCATCCAGGGTTTGCCAGTTATTGCTGGCGCGGGCTTGAAAATCAAAATTGATCAGCGAATCAAAGCCCGCATCAAACCAGTGGTTGCGCGCTATGCCCTGGCCCCACACTTCACCGGTCATCCAGAATGGGGCATCGTCGATTTTTTGCAGTGGGTGCGCTTGCTTCCATTCTGCCAGCGCAGCTATGCCCGCTTGTTTCAGTGCGCGCCAGCTCTCTGGCTCGACATGTTTGACGGTATCGCAGCGAAAGCCATCGATGCCGTATTCACGCACCCAATCCGTCAACCATTTGACCAGATAGCCGCGCACCGGGGTGCCCGGCAGGGTGGTGGCGCGGGTATCGGCTTTTTTCTTCAAGAACGGCGGCAGATCGACCGGGTTGGCGCGCTCGGTGCGAAAATCCGGCAAAAACGCCAGTTGCGAAGTCATATCGTCGCTACCGGGGTCAGGGTAGCCGGGCAAACCGGCGCGCACCCAGTCGCCACCCCACCATTGTTTGAATTCAAAATTGTTGTAATCGATATAGCTGTGGTAGTCGTTCAGGGTGGCGGCCTGATAGCCTTTCCATAAAATCGGAATGCCATAGTCGGACAGGGTCTGGATGTCGGCATAGCCGGGGTGGTTCATTACCACATCAAACAAGACGCGGATGCCTTGCGCATGGGCGGTGTTGACCATCTCGCGCAACTCGTCCGGGGTGCCCATGTTTTTATCCAGCACCGTGTAGTCCAGCGCGTAATAGCCATGGTAGGCGTAATGCTTGAAGCGCTTGTTGCCACCGACCACCCAGCCGTGGATTTGTTCATACGGCGCGCTGATCCACAGTGCATTGATGCCCAGGTCCTTGAAATAGCCGCTTTTCAGGCGTTGGGTCAAGCCAGCCAGATCACCACCGTGGAAGCTGCCGATATCGTTCGGCCCTTCGGAAGTGCGACCATACGACTGATCATTGCTGCGGTTGCCGTTTTCAAAGCGGTCGGTCAGCACGAAGTAGACAATCGGGTTGTCGGCAAAGCTGACCGCTCGCGCTGCGCTCTGCTGGACTGGCGCAGCGCTGGATTTTGCTGGCATGGCCGTGCTGCCACCATTTACCACCGTCGAACTACAGCCAGCCAGTGCCGCGCCCAGCAGCGCCGCCATTGCAATCTTGCGCATCATGATCTCCATCACCCCATCAGCCTTTTACGCCGCCCGCAGTCAAACCGGACACCATCCATTTTTGCGCCAGCAAAAACACGGCGGTAATGGGAATGCCGGACAAAATCGCGGCTGCCGCAAAATCGCCCCACAAATAATTTTGATCATACAAAAACTGTTTCATGCCAATCGCCAGCGTCATCTTGCTTTGTTCTTGCAGCAGTACCGAAGCAATCGGATATTCATTCATGGCGTTAATGAAGGCCAGCAAAAACACCACCATCAAAATCGGCACCGCCATTGGAAGCAAGACAAACACAAACGCTTGCCACGGGGTTGCGCCATCCACCTTGGCGGCTTCTTCAATTTCCACCGGAATGGTTTCGTAATAGCCCTTAATGGTCCAGATATGCATGGCGATGCCGCCGGTGTAGG
Organism: Pseudomonadota bacterium; assembly: GCA_039799405.1. Taxonomy (GTDB): domain Bacteria; phylum Pseudomonadota; class Gammaproteobacteria; order Burkholderiales; family Burkholderiaceae_D; genus CAMBDR01. The sequence goes on from JBDLSU010000859.1 coordinate 2,361, forward strand.
CCAGAATCACACTGCCATGGCTGTTGACGCCAATGCCGGGGAAGATATTGCCGAGCCAGTCGAAAATCGCAAAAAACGCAATCATTGCCAACACCGCCGGAAACATTTGCAACAGCATCAGGCCGGACAGGGTTTGTTGCTTGAAGCGAAACTTCATGCGGGCAAAGGCGAAGGCGCAGGTGGTGGATAGCGCCACCGAAATCAGGGCGGTACAGGTGGCGACCTTGACCGAATTCCACAGCCACAGCAGCACATTGAATTCCGGCTGCACCAGTTGCCCGTTCGTGCCCTGATACGGCAGATTGAGCGCCAGCCGCCAGTGGTCAAAGGTAATGGTTTTGGGGATCAAATCACCCACCGCAAAATTGCCGGGTCTGAGCGAAATCGACAAAATAATCAAAAACGGAAAAATCACCAGCGCGATCAGCGCAATCACCGCGACATGGGCGGCCAGAATGCGCCAGCGGTTGGAACGGTCTACAACAATCGCCATGATTAATGCTCCTGGTTGTGGTTGATACGGGTCATGCGCATATTGATCAGGGAAATCGCCGCGACCAAAATAAAGATCAGGGTCGAAATCGCTGCGCCCAAGCCAAAGTGTTGGCCGGAATCCTGGAACGCAATGCGTACCGTGTAAGAGACCAGCAAATCGGTGGTGCCAGCGGGCAGGGTGGCATCCAGATAGTCCGGGCGGCCATTGGTCAACAGGGCCACCAGCACATAGTTGTTGAAGTTAAAGGCAAAGCTGGCCAACATCAGCGGCATCAGGGGTTTCATGATCAAGGGCAGGGTGATCTTGAAAAAATTGGTTAGCGGCCCGGCACCAGCCAGCGCCGAAGCTTCATACAGATCGGCGGGAATGGCCTTGATCAAGCCCATGCACAGCACCATCATATAGGGGTAGCCAAGCCAGGTGTTGACGATCAATAACATGGTCCGCGCCAGCCCGGTATCAGAAAACCAGGCCGGTTTAATGCCAAACAGCGCGTTCAAAATCAGGTTGATTTCACCAAAATTATTGTTGAACAAGCCCTTGAACACCAGGATCGAAATAAAGCCCGGCACCGCATAAGCCATGAACAACAGGGTGCGATACACGCCACGAAAACGCAGCGCTTCCCAGTTCAGCAATACCGCCAGCACCATGCCCAGGCTGACTGTGGTGACTACGGTGGCAGCGGCAAAAAAGATGGTCCAGCCAAAGATGCGCAAGAACGGGCCACGGATGGCGGAATCGGAAAAAATATGCTTGAAGTTATCCAGTCCGATATACACCTTGAAGCCGGGTTCGAGCTTGCTGCCATCGGCGTGTTCAAAAAAGCCGGTCTTAAAATTCGGGGTGATGATTTCACCCGTGGCGACTTTTTTCAGGCTACCGTCCGGCTGTTTGGCATACACCTTGGAGAGCGGCGCAAATTCGCGCAGGCCCGACATTTTAAGGGCTTCTTGGTTCGGTAAAACCACGGTCAGCAGTTTGAGTTTGGCTTGCTGTGCAATCACTTCACGCAAGGGCAGTGGCTCACCCAGTACTGGCGCACCACTGGCTAATGGCAGCGCGTCGATTTTCAGCGTTTCTGGCGAGCGCAGCGCCAGCGGTGCGGTGTAATACGCTTCTTTACCTTCAGCGCGTTCCAGCTTGAGGCGAAATTCTTTGCCATCGGCGTGCAGCGTCATGCTGTAGGGCGGGGTATTGGCGCGCTCGGTTTCGTCCAGCAGGGTAGCCGTGGCCCTTTCATAACTGAGCAAATGCTTGGAGCTGTAATTGGTAAAGCCGATGGAAATGGTATAAATCAGGGGGAATAGCACAAACACCAGCACCGCCGCCAGGCCGGGGAACAAGTAGCGATACGCGTAAGCGCGTTCGGTGGTGTAGACAAAGCCGAACAGGGCCAGCACACCAAGAAAAATCGCCGCCAACAGGGTCTGGTTGGTGCTATATAAAATGAAGACCAGATACAAGCCCAGCGCGAGACAAGTTGCCAGTATGAGAGGGCCGAGAATTTTACGCACGGTCAATTCCTTTGTTATTGTGATGTTGTCCGGGTAGCCTGGCATAAGCCGTTTTTCAATCCGGGTGAATGTATGCCTGGCTACCCTTGCTTTCCATTGATCCGGATGAAAAATCGGCTTGCATTTAACCGCTTGCCGGGTCAATGGGAAGGCAATGTGTTACTTGGTTTCAGTGGTAATGCGCTTGGCTGCGGCATCCAGACCTTCTTTCACTGATTGACGACCCTGGGTAATGTTTTCCAGTGCGGTTTTCATCGACGACCAGAAGCGACCCATTTCCGGATTGCTTGGCATCGGGTGACCAGCCTGGGCGCTTGCCATGGTGGCCTGGATATTCGGGTCGTTTTTCAATTCATTGAAGAACGCCTTGTTGGCCGGGGTGCCCAGGGCAACGGCGGCGTTAATGGTTTTCAGGCCATTTACGGTCAACATATTGTTTTCGATGAATTCAGTCGCCAGTTCCTTGTTGGGGCTGGCTTTGTTAATCATCGCGCCCAGTACGCCGATAAACGGTGCGGCTGCTTTGCCATTCACGCTTGGGATTGAGGCCACGCCGAAATTGATTTTGGCTTTGCGGGCGTTGTCCCAGGCCCATGGGCCGTTGATCATCATCGCGACTTTGCCTGCAGCAAAACCGGCTTCCATTTCAGCGTAGCCAGCGCCCTTGGCCATGGCACCGCTATTGATCAGTTTCATCACGGTTTCGACACCCGCCACGGCACCTGCGTTATTCACACCGGTTTTGTTGGCGTCAAAATTGCCGTCAGCTTTAACTGCGAACGGGAAACCGCCGCCAGCGGCCAGCAGTGGCCAGGTAAAGAAGGTATTGGTGTAATCCCACAAAATCGCTTGCTTGCCACTGGCTTTGAGCTTTTTGTCCAGCGCCATCACCTCATCAAAAGTTTTGGGCGGGGTGGCAACCAGATCCTTGTTATAGATCAGCGAAATGGCTTCAATCGAAATCGGGTAGCCCCAGGTTTTGCCGCCTACTGTGAAAGCGTTCCAGGCCAATGGCTGAATCGCGTCTTTGGTGGCTTTGGATGGCGTGATGGGTTGCAGCAAGCCGCCGCTGATCCATTCGCCGATACGGTCATGAGGCCAGATCCAGATATCCGGACCTTTGCCAGCCGCTGCCGCTTGCTGAAACTTGGCCGGTGCGTCGTCCGGATGTTCCACTACCACTTTCACGCCAGTCTTTTTGGTAAATTCTTCCCCGATTTTGGCAATGCCGTCGTAACCTTTGTCGCCGTTAATCCAGACCAACAGCGTGCCCGCTTCTGCCGCGTGCGCCATTGAGCCAAATCCTCCCAGGGCTGCCAGTGCAATACCAGCCGCGATCAGCGTTCTTTTTGTGCTTGAAACTTTCATTATTGTCTACTCCATTGTGTCACGAGGCATGAAAAAAACCCGGTAGTGCTGCTCGCGTATCGCACCGCCCGAGCGGGAAAGAATTGAAAAATTGCTGTGTAGCGATGTTTGGCTGGTAATTTTTAGCGGATCACCTTGCCATCGGCCGCAAACACATGCGAGCGCGCTGGCATAATCGTCAGCCAGGCGTTTTGCCCGCTACTGAATTGCACATCCGGCTCGGCGCGTACCACCACCGGTTCGCTGTCGCGGCTGACATTGACATAGATATAGCTGATATCACCCAGCCGCTCGACTGCATGCACTTGCACCGGAATCGCATTGCCGCCGATATTGTTGCTGCCCAGGCTCAGGTGTTCCGGCCGTGCGCCCACCGTCACCGGTGCGCCAATTTCTGGCACCTTGTCCAGTTGCGCATGCACGGTGCCGCCGGTTTCAATCGCAATGGCGCAATTGCCTGCATCCAGGCTACTGTTGTGCGTGACTTTGCCTTTGAGGAAGTTCATGCGTGGCGAACCCATGAAGCCTGCGACAAATAAATTGTCGGGGCGGTGGTATAACTCCAGCGGTGCACCAACTTGTTCGATGCGGCCGGCATTGAGTACCACGATGCGGTCAGCCAGGGTCATAGCTTCCACCTGGTCATGGGTGACATAAATCATGGTGGAGCGCAGTTCGCGGTGCAAATTAGCCAGTTCAATGCGCATTTGTACCCGCAACGAGGCGTCCAGATTCGAGAGCGGTTCATCGAACAAAAACACGTCGGGCTTGCGCACAATGGCACGACCGATGGCAACGCGCTGGCGCTGGCCGCCGGAGAGTTCTTTCGGTTTGCGGCCAAGTAGCGGTTCGATGCGCAAAATTTGCGCGGCACGGTTCACCGCTTCTTCCATTTCGGCTTTTTTCATGCCGGCCAGCTTCAGGCCAAACGCCATGTTTTCCGCCACGCTCATATGCGGATACAAGGCATAACTCTGGAAC
>JBDLSU010000860.1:0-4281 GCA_039799405.1 Pseudomonadota bacterium
GCGGCGGCTGCGCCACCCCGTTTTCCAGGTACAGCGCCTGTTCGGACGGATCAAACACCATACCGGGTTCAACCCGCGCTACCGATTCGATCCAGGCGTTTTTTACGCCTTCAATGTCAATCACCAGCTTGCGCAAATCCAGCAGGGTTACCGGGTTGGTGGTCAGCACCCGGGCCGGACTGAACAGCGAGCGGTAAGGCTGATCCTCGCCTGCCAGCAAATCCTTGATGTCGTAGTTGATGCGGTAGCCCAGATCGGTGATGGCGTAGCACAGTTGCTCCAGAATCGTGATGCCGGGATCGTGCGCATTAAAATCCGTCCATGCCTGATTGCTCATGCGTTCCAGTAGCCGGATGCCTTCACTGCGCAGCCAGGCATAATCCATGGCCGGATGTTCAAGTGGCGCGGTGGAGATGGTGATGGATGGATTGGTGTTATTCATGTTGTTGGCAGTTGCAAGTTTATGGTTCAATTTGGTCTTTGATCAGCAGCGCGCCTGCCAGCACAGCAGGCGCGCACGGTTTTATAGTTTCATAATAAAGGCCAGCGCATAATACGGTGGCCGGTTTTCATGGGCCTGACCACCTCCGGTATTCACCATCGCCGCACTACGGGCCACATCCGGCTCCCCCGTGCCACCCGCATTATTGTCAAGCCCGTCTGTTGTATCTCTCCCTGTGTTTTGCAAGAGCTGGCTGAAATTACCATTATTGTGGTTATGGCTGGGCATTTCATTAATCGACAAGGCCACCGTATTGGCACCGCCAGTAGCCCCCACGCCATAGCTGGCACCGGCACCAACAATAAACCGGTCTTTCAGATTGGGGGTGCCATTATTTCCATCGCACAAGGCCCAGCCCGTGGGAATATTGTTGGTCGGCCCCGACCACATCGTAATCACCCCCTGCGGGATTGGGCTACTCAGGCTGGACGCACTATTGGCACACAGAATAACACCGGTGCCCAACCTGAGGGTATTGTCATCGCCATTCACCACCGCCACCAATAACCAGTTACTGGGCGCAACAAAGCCATTGGTATACCTGACGATGCGCAGGCTCACCGCCAGATTATCGCCGCCCACGGTATGCACTGCGTACAGCGCCTCCCAACCAGCTAACACCACGCCCGCGCTGTTGGCGGAACGCACTGCGCCATCATAGACCTGCGCTGCCGGAATATCCGTGGCAGGCGGGTAAATATCGACATAGCCCGCGCCAAAAGTTGTAGCACGCTCCATTGAAATGGCAATAAAGCGTGCTGTCCATTTCAGCCGTCCGCCAGCCCAGGTCACGGTGCCACCACCGGTCATGGTGAATTGGGCTTTAAAATAATCATTGGGCGGGCCAGTGAGCACACCGGTAAGCTGGGCATCGCCACTCACCTTCAAATTACCACTCACTTCCAGCCTGACACCCTGGGTTTTGGTGCCAACGCCGACATTGCCATTGGCATGCAACCAGAGTGAGGCCCCCGCGCTGACGGTGTTGTCCACATCCATGCACAAGCCAATCGCAGTGCTATTCCAATCGCCCCCGTTGACAGTGCGCAAGGCGCGAATCCCCAGACTGGAGGCATTGCCGCTGGTAAAACCAATCGATGCAAGCGCCAAATCATTCCCGGCATTGTTACCCAGCCCGCCCGACGAGGTCAAAAAGGTGGCACTTTTGGCCGTGCCCCACAACTCGCTCGCATTCGGCCCCAGCACACTCAGACGCGCAGTCGGGGTTTTTACCCCTACGCCAACACTGCCATTTAACACCACGCTGCCGATTGCCCCCCAGCTTGCCCCCATGTCGCGCCCGATGGTAATGCGACTTCCCGCCCCACCTTCATAAAACAGCAGGCTGGCTAGCCGCTGGCCGGAGTCATGCACCGCAATTTCGGTATTTTCCAGCGTTTCCAGCATCAGGCCAGCGGTACTGCCACTCCAGCCACTACCGCCACCAAAACTTTTGGTAATGCTGCCGATGGTGAGCGACCCGCTCGCCATATTTCCACTCTTGACGGCAAACCCGCTGCCATCGTTAAACGCCACCGTGCCATTCACTTCCAGCCTGCAAGCGGGCGCAGCAGCGGTGGCAATGCCCAGATTACCGGCAAACATTGACGCGCCCGTGCCTTTTACCGTCAAGCCGCCATCGGGCGCGGTAGAGAGCAACATGCGTTCGGCATTGGCCCCGTCGCGCCAGGAATGTTGGCCGCCCGCAGTATAAAACAGGGTCGAACTATTAATACCCAGACCATAGCCAGTCCACAACTGCAGTTTCAGGTTATTGCTGACATCAGCATCGGAAAACACCAGCTTTTGCGCACCATCAAGCTGGATCGGCGCACCAGACACTTGCAGCGCCCCACTTACCTGCGCCCCGGCAGTCACTTGCAAGCCACCGGTAACAATCACCTTGCCAACCCCGCGCGGCTTGAGCCCCAGGTTTTGATCGGCAATGCTGCCGGTGGCGTAAATGGTGTTATAGCCAAACCCCAGCCCCTGGGTTCCATTTGAATGGCGAAACTCCACACCATCGTTGTCCGGCCCAAACCCGCCCGTGACATACAGGCCCTTCACCGGTGCAGGATGGTTGCCGCTTCTGGGCTCTTGCACAATGTCGAGCCTGGCTTTGGGCAAGTTGTTATTGATGCCGATATTGCCGCTGCCATTTTCAATAAACAGGCGGCCAGCGGCGCTATCACTGATTTCCAGCCCCACTTTGCCACCCGGTTTTTGCTTGATCTGCCAACTCAATTTTGATTCATTGTTTTCAATCCGGTAAAAATTGAGCAATGCCTCATCCACCCCAAGCGCCGTAATCTTTACCGGGTCACCCGCCAGCTTGCTGATACTGTCGTCCTCCTGGTTGAGCATGCTGTCAATCAGATCAACAAAATCCGCCTCGGTAGGAATGGCACCCTTTTTAAAGCGGTCTTTCAAGGTAGTACGATTTTTCTTCATGGCATGTGCTCCTGTGGAATGGAATAAAGCGTAAGGAAAACCTGTTACGTCTGTCTCTTGCTTTGCTTGCTTCACTGGATAACCTGAAAAACCTGTGCTGATTTGTTGATCCGGATGACTTTCTAACCCTATTTGTCAAATGAGCGTAAGTGGGCGCTTTACTCCTGTGTTGGTGCTGCGTCGTCAGCGGGTTCCAGCATTTCTTCCAGCACCTGAATCGCACCACTGATGCGCATCAGCGTGGCTTCCAGTTCGCGGCTTTTTTTATCCAGATCGGCCAGCATGTTTTTACCTGCTTCAAATTCGGATTTCAGGCTGGCGAGCCGTGTTTCGAGTTGTGTTTTCATTTCCGTGTTTGCCATTTCAAAGTGTTCAAAGTGTTATTGCATTGTTTTCATATCAGAGCCAGACTTCCTGTGCTTCGATGGTCCAGCGCGAGTCAAGCCAACCGGTATACGCATCAAGCCCCCAGCCCGGGATTGGGCCTACCCAGATCTGGATTTCATGGGCACCGGCACTCACGCCAGTGGCATATCCGAAAACAGTGGTTGGATCATGCCGGTTTCCGTTATTGCCATATTTATCGGCAATCAGGGCACCGCCAGGCACGGTGGCACCATCGACGCGAATTTCCCAGCGGGCGGCACTATTGTCGCCATTAACCCGCAAGTTATCGCAATAGAAGATGCGGATGGCAGTGTCCGGATAGCGCTTGGTAAATGCCAGCGTGCGGCTGACAATGCGCCCGTTATCGATGCCATCGCTTGGCCCCAGGCCGGTTTTCATGACGATTTTCCGGATGAAATCGCCCGCCACTTCCAGCTTGGCGGCCGGTGTTGCGGTGCCAATGCCGACATTGGTGCTGGCATGCAGCCAGAGCGAAGCGCCAGCGCGCACGGTGTTGTCCACATCCATGCCCAGCCCAATCGAGGTGCTCCCCCAGTCGCCGCCATTAACTGTCCGGTAGGCGCGCACCCCCAGATATGAATTGTTACCACTGAAAAAGCCAATGCTTGCCAGCGATAATTCATTGCCAGCGGTATTGCCCAGGGTACCGGCAGAGACCAGCAATGCGGTGCTTTTGGCAGAGCCACCCAATTCGTTGGCACCCGGTGCCACCACACTCAGGCGTGCATTGGGTAGCTTGGTACCAACCCCGACGCTGCCGTTGAGCACCAGATTGCTGACGGTGCCCCAGCCACCGCCCATGTCGCGCCCGATGGTAATGCGGTTGCTTCCGGCACCACCTTCATAGAACATCAGGCTGGTCAGGCGCTGGCCCGAGTCGTGTACCGCAATTTCGGTGTTATCCAGCGTTTCCAGCAAAA
>JBDLSU010000861.1:0-2779 GCA_039799405.1 Pseudomonadota bacterium
GGATACGGCGAATCATAGCTGTCTACTTGCCCTTGCGCATCCACAAACTTGAGCCACCAGCCATCAAGCGTCGGCACGATGGCGATATCAAACGGGTGGCAATGTTCCAGTAAATTTTCATCCGGCTCCAGCGCCACAATATTGACTTTGCGGTGTTTGATAATCGTTGCCATGATTCGCCCTTTTTTGCCACACCGCATTGATCAAGTGGCATCCAGTCTATGCCAAAAACTTCTCATCAGCCTGGGCTTTTGCGGCGCAATTGCAACTCAAACGCCGTATCGAGCTTGCTGACACGTTTGGGTTTTTCCGGCAGGGTGGCATTGACGAATGCAACAAACTCGTCCAGCTCAAGCTGCGGCGAACGAGTTTCCAGCACGCCCTGCTCATTGGCTTCCATCAAGGCAAAGGTGCCATTGGAGGCAATTTGCATGGAATAGCGCGAATTGCCGCTACGGGTTTTCAATCGCGCAACGGCGCTACTGGCGCGGGTGGATCGCATGCGAAACTCCAAATTATAAAATGAACCATGTGCCAGGTAGCTATTTCTTGCTGCCCTGCCCCACCAAAAATCCGATCAAACCCGACGCAATACTACCCAAAATGCCGGCTGCCCATTTTTTGTCATCCGGTGTTCCTGTCACAAAGGCAAACACACAACCAGCAAAAACGACGGAGGATACCGCCATGGCAAACAGCACCACCGCAAACTGGATTCGGCGCTGATGGGCAGCCGCCGCAGCTTCCAGCGCGCGGCGTGCGCTGCCATCTTGTTCCGTTTCGTTATTACTCAGGGAAAGTTCATAGCGATGATTATTTTGCGCCAACTGTCCCAGATCAATTTGCCCGGTGCTGGGCGGGTTATTTACTGGCGGCGTTGCCATGATTTAAATGCCGACGATCTCGGTCAATAAATTTTTGTCTTTATCGAAAATACCGAGGCGATTGCGATTTTGCTTGGCGTCGGCCACCACATCATACAAGGCCAGTGCCTTGCGCAGGATATCGCTTTTGGTGGTGTGGCTGGCATCGGCGATTTCTTCCAGACGGGTATTTAACTCACCCGACACCACCAGGCTCAGGCGCACTTCTTTGTTGGGATCGGTACTCATGACAGGCTCCTGCGTAGTTAATGCGCACATTCTACGCACAAACCACGCATTTGTAAAAACATCGGTGCAAACCTTATTGCGCCATAATGCCATCATCCGCATTAATCACCGCACCATTGATAAAGTGCGACTCATCTGCCGCCAGCAATAACAGCAAACCATCCAGATCTTCCGGATGCCCGACGCGCTTGCGTGGCAACATCTCGACCAGTTTTTTGCCCTGCTCGGAATGCAGATGATCACGGTTGATGCCGGTTTCGATATAGCCCGGGCAAATCGCATTGACGTTGATACCGAACCGCCCCCACTCCGCCGCCATGGCTTTGGTCATATGCACCACACCGGCCTTGCTCATGCAATACACGCCAATCTGCGGCAAGATACGCAAACCCGCAACGGAGGCGATGTTGATGATGCGGTGTTGCAAGCGCGGGTCGCCCTTGCTGCGGGCGATCATGCGCTTCGCCACTTCTTGCGCCATGAAAAACGCACCGCGCAAATTGGTGTCCATCACGTAGGCGTAGTCTTCCGGGGTCACGTCCTGCAAACGCCCGGTGTGCGAGACGCCAGAATTATTGACCAGAATATCAATCGGCCCGGCTTCGGTTTCCGCATGCGCTACCGCTGCCTTGATGCTGGCGTAATCGGTCACATCCAGCTTGACCACATGCGCGGCACCGCCATCGGCTTCGATTTCGGCGCGCAATTCTTTCAACAATTCGGTGCGGCGCGCTGCCAGCACCACCTGAGCGCCACCCATCGCCAACACCTTGGCAAAACGCGCGCCCAAGCCACCGGACGCACCCGTGATCAGGGCGATTTTGCCCTCAAAATTGACTTCAATTCCCACATTTCCTCCTTCTGAAGCACTACCAACGGCATACACGTGCGCAAAATGCGCACAAGCGACCTGATTTAGCCGCTCATTTAAGCAGAATACCGCTATCATTACATGAAATCGGTTTGATTAGATTGTGCCGTCTAATAATGTCCAGCAAAATCTGCCCCAATTACAAAATTCTTACATAACGGTGAACCCATGACCTCTAGCTCATCCAGCTTAATCGAACAATACGGCCCACGCGAAACCATGGAGTATGACGTGGTGATCGTCGGTGGTGGCCCGGCCGGCCTGGCCGCTGCCATCAAACTCAAACAACTGGCCGCCGCCAAAGGCACCGAACTGGGCGTGTGCCTGTTGGAAAAAGGCGGTGAACTGGGTGCGCACATCCTGTCCGGCGCGGTCATGGATCCACGCGCATTAACCGAACTGATCCCGGACTGGAAAGAAAAAGGCGCACCGCTCAATACTGAAGTGACCGAAGACCGGGTGTTGTTTCTGAGTGAAAGCGGTGCCACTGCCATGCCGGAAGCGCTGCTGCCGGAATGCTTTACCAATCACGGCAATTACATTATTTCGCTTGGCAATGTGGTGCGCTGGCTGGGTCAACAGGCGGAAGCGCTGGGTGTGGATATTTTCCCCGGCTTTGCTGCCGCTGAAATTTTGTACGATGACAAAGGCGCGGTCAAAGGCGTTGCTACCGGCAATATGGGTGTGGGGCGCGATGGCGAACCAACCGATGCTTTCACCCTGGGCATGGAACTGCACGCAAAATACACCCTGTTTGCCGAAGGCGCACGCGGCCACCTGGGCAAACAACTGATCA
>JBDLSU010000862.1:0-3487 GCA_039799405.1 Pseudomonadota bacterium
AAGAAGGCGAACAGGATAATGGCAACCAGAATCGCCCCGTCGCGCAGCGCTTCCACCACATTGTTGATCGATGCTTCAATAAAATCGGCCTGGCGGAACAATACTTGCGGCGCGGCCATGCCGACGGGCAGACCTTGCTTGAGTTCGACCAGGGCCGCCTCGATATTGCGCGTGAGCTTGACGGTGTCGGCATCGGGTTGCTTTTGCACGCTGATAATGACCGCCGGTTTGGCATCAAAGCCGGCATCGCCGCGCTTTTGTGCTGCCGCAAAGCGCACCGAGGCCACTTGTTCCAGCAGCACCGGGCTGCCATGGCGAAAGGCCACGGCCAAGCCTTGCAGATCATCCAGCCGATTGGTGCGGCCCAGATTGCGGATCAGGTATTCCCGGCTATTAAGGTCAATGAAGCCGCCGCTGGTATTGCTGGCAAAACTGCGTAGTGCGGTCTCGACCTGCTCCAGGCTCACGCCAAACTGGGCCATGCGTGCGGTATCCGGTTCCACCCGCAATTGCCGCACTTCGCCCCCGATTGGAATCACTTGCGAGACGCCGGGAATCGACAGCAGGCGGGGCCGCAGCACAAAATCGGCATAGTCACGGGCTTGCATCGGATTGGCTTTGCTGGCATCAATCGGCAGCGCAATGAGCATGATTTCACCCATGATGGAAGAAACCGGCCCCATGATCGGTGCAATCCCGTCCGGCAGTTGCTCGCGTGCCAGCGCCAGCCGTTCGGCCACCAGTTGCCGGTTGCGGTAGATATCGGTGCCCCAGTCGAATTCGGCATACACAATCGACAGGCCGACGCCGGACACCGAGCGCACCCGGGTCACACCCGGCATGCCGTTGAGCGCGGTTTCGATGGGAAACGAGACCAGCAATTCCACTTCTTCCGGTGCCATGCCGCCGGACTCGGTCAGCACGGTGACGAGTGGCTTGTTCAAATCGGGGAAGACATCGACCGGGGTACGGTAAGCAGTCAAGCTACCCCAGGCCACCAGCAACATGGCCGCCACCAGCACAAATAGCCGGTTATTCAGGCTTGAACGAACTATCCAGTTAAACATGAGTTCACCTTACCTTATCTGATTAATCAGCGCGGTACCGGATACCACCACCCGGTTTTCGGGCGAAAGCCCTTTGCTGACCACGATGGTGTTGGCATCGAGCGCGCGCGCTTCAACTGGCTGGGCAATGAAGCGCTCGGCCCCGGCCTTGATCCAGACGATGGTTTCATTGGCCGGGCTGCGTACCAGCGCTTGCGCGGGCAAGCGGATGCCCTTGAGCTTGTCGTGCAGCTTGACGATGACGGTGACCGGCTGGCCCACTGCCAGCGCCGTATTTGGGCTGCGTGCGCGAAAATTGACTGGCAGTGCGCCATCACGCAGGCTACGCCCTGCCCCCAGCAAACCCAGTTCGACGCCGGGAAAGTTGCTCAAACTGGCCTGGCTGATACGGCCTGCCAGTGCGGCATCGGTGGTGTGCGCTTCAACCATCATTTGCTTCGGGTCGATGATGTCAAACAGCACGTCACGCGCTTCAACGATCTGGCCGTTGAGCACATTGCTGGTGGCGATAATGCCGCTTGCCGGGGCGGTAATCGCTTCACGGCTGCTCAGGCTGGACGAAACGGCGCGTTCACGCCCGTTCAAACTGGCCAGTTCGGCGCGAGCCGCTTCAATGTCCTTTTGCGGCACCGCACCTTCCAGCAATTCCAGCCGCTTCAGGCGCTGCGCAGCCAGTGTGCGGTTGGCCTGCAAATCGGCCAGTTGGGCCTGCTGGTTGCCGCGCTCAATCGCACCCGCCACGCCGCGCACATAAGCCAGCACCTGGCCTTTTTCCACCCGCTGCCCATTCACGGGCAAACCTTTCGGGCCGGGTTCGATGCGCCCGGTAAACGGTGCCTGTACCCGCCCGCCTGCGTTGGGGTCCATCGCCACCCGGCCATTTAATTCCAGCGTGAGGGGGTGCTCGTCGCTGCGCGCCATGACGGTGCGAATCTCCATGCGCCGCTGTGCCAGCTTGGGCACGTTGACGCTGCCATCGGCCAACCGCGCCAGGCCCGATGCATTGCCCTTGGCGGGTGCGTCAAGGTGTTCGCCATTGGGGCCATGCGCACCGGGGCCGGCCTGTGCGGCCAGCATGGGCAGCAGGCATAGCAGCGGCAGTGCCGCCAGCCTGGTCAGATTGGTAAGGTTACGAAGGTTGCTAAGTTTGCTCAGATAGGCCAGCATGGCGCGGTAAAAGTCAAGAGGGTTCATGATTATTTCCTGTTCGATGGGTTGCGGCGGCGAGCAATCAGCATCACCACAAAAATCAGGGCCAGTACCACGCCAGCCACCAGCATGCCTTTTACGGGCCAGCCCTGCCACCGGGCGTGATTGTTGGCATGGGGCGCTGCTTCATGCGCGCCAACTTCAAGCGTGGCTTCCAGCAGATCGTTTTCTGTGCCGGCAGAAACAGTGAAAAGCAGCACATGCTTGCCCGGTTTTGCCAGCGCTTGCAACAGTTTGGCGTCGGTAACAGCGTAGTCGCCATGATCGGCATGAAAACTTGCCTTGGCTTTGATGCCGTTCAATTCCACTTCCAGTTGGCCATTAAGAACCGGTTCGTTGCTGTCGTAGCGGTCTATCAGAATCGAAAGTTCGTCCGCGTGGAGCTGGCCGACCAGTTCAAAGGTTTCGGTGAAGGTTTCAAAACGCGGCACGCTGCCGGTATGGCTGTGGCTGCCCTGGGGGCTATCCAGATGTTCGCCATTGGGGCCATGCGCGCCGGGGCCTGCCAGCACAGGCGCGCCGGAAAGCAGGCACAGCAGTGCGCTCAGGGTGATGAGTAAAACCGGGGTTATTTTATGCAGATTCATGGCAGAATTCCTAAAGCTTGATTTAAGCGGGCATGGGCCAGGCCCAATGCCACCCGTTGCTGCGATTCGAGCAAATGTGCGTCATGCGCTAGTGATTGGGCGCGCAATACATCGGCCAGCCCGCGCTCACCCAGGCGAAAAGCGTTTTCTATCAAACGGCTGTGCTCACGCGTGAGCGCGGTTCTGGCCGCCATGGCGTCCAGCGCTTCGCGTGCGGCACGCAATTGCAGGCGTGCCAGCTCAATTTCCGCCACCAGCGTGGCCCTGGTTTGGGCCAGTTCGGCACTGGCGCTTTCGATTGCCGTTTGCGCGGCAGTGCTTTGCACCCGGTTGCGCACGTTGTTACCGAGCGGAATTTGAAGCGACAGTGCCAGCGAGTGTTTGGCGGGTGCACTGGCACTGTCGTATTCGCGCCGCAGCGCCACGCCCACGCTCAAGGGGTCACGGCGCGATGCCGAAACCACCCCCAGCGCTGCCTGCGCCCGCTGCAAGAGCGCGTGCGCCATGATCATGCCCGGGTGCACCTCCAGCGTGGCGCTGATGTGGGTGTTGGCGCTGTTGTTGGGGTTGGCGCTGGCTTCGTTCACGGCGGGTGGAACTTCGCTCTGCCCGGTCAGCGTGCGG
>JBDLSU010000863.1:0-2957 GCA_039799405.1 Pseudomonadota bacterium
TTCCACAATCGGCGAAGATAATACGACCCGTGGATCTTGCAAGACCAGATCGGCCACCCTTCGTTCCGAGGGGCTCATGCGTTGGCGTGCCAGATCGATGGTTTCGAGAATCGGCGTGACGCCCGATTTGGCCTTGAGCTTGTCATTCAAAATAGTGGAAACCCCGAGAAACACCGGATTTTTATCGGTGATCAGATAAGTCGGAATTTGCGCCAAATACGATGAAAAACGCCCTTTGTCTTCAAAGCGCTGGCGAAATGGCGAGCGGTCAAAATAGTCGCCAAAACGTGGCACGATGCTGGAGCCAATATAAATGCCACCCAGTGCGCCCAGCGTGAGTGCCACATCGGCTGCGACGGTGCCGAGCATGGCGCAAAAGGTATCCAGCACTTCCACGCACAAGGGGCATTGCTGGCTCAGGGCCTGGCCGCTGATTTCGGCTGCGCTCAAGGCCGGTACTTCCATGCCGCGCGCTTCACCCAGGGCGCGGTACATCAATTCCAGCCCTTTGCCGGACAGCAAGCGTTCATTTGAGACATGCGGATAGGTTTTCAGGGCATAGCGCAAAATCGCCATTTCACGCTCGTCGCGCGGCGAAAAACTGGTGTGGCCGCCTTCGCTGCCCAGCGCAATCCAGCGGTCATCGGTAGGTATCATGCCGGATACGCCCAAACCGGTGCCCGCACCAATCAGGCCGATTACGCCGTCAGAGCGGGCCTGGCCGCGCCCGACCTGGCGTTTTTGCTGCGCAGGCAAGCGCGGCAAGGCCATTGCCAGTGCGGTAAAGTCGTTTAAGATCAGCAGGGTATGCCAGCCAAAGGCATCACGCATGGCTTCGATGGAAAAAGCCCAGTCATAATTGGTCATGCGCACCTGATCGCCATCCACCGGGTTAGGCATGGCCAGCGCGGCATGGCGGATGCGCTTGCCACCGAGTGCCACTACTGCCGGATCGTGCAAATAGGCTTGAATGGCGGCTTGCAGGGTAGGATAGTCCTGGCACAGCACCACTTGCACGCTCTGGATTTGTCCGGCACCGGTTTCCAGCGCAAAGCGCGCTTTGGTGCCGCCAATATCGCCCAGCAGGCGCGGGCCGTCGGGGTAGGGCGCAGCATTTTGGACGGGGCTGGATGACTGGGAATTGGGCATGGCGGCGGGATCACGAAAGAGAATGCCCTATTGTAGCGCAGTTTCGTATTTTTGCAACGTAAGATATAGTAAATTTTCGTAGTATTAATACGGATGCATGCCCGATTGAACTTAGCTTTGGTAGGCAAATTCGGCGCGCCCGGCAACCGATACGCTGACACTTAACACACAGCCAGACCAGGGGTATTGCGCCAGTTCTTCGTTTGAGCGATTTTGGCTGGCGCTGGTAATGTACAGGGTTTTTAAGTCTGCCCCGCCAAAGGCGATCATGGTCGGGCAGCGCACGGGCAGCAACAGGGTTTGCAAAATCTCGCCGTCCGGGCTCAGGCGCAAAATGCGACCACCTTCAAACATGGCGCTCCAGTATGCGCCTTCGCTATCGACCGCAGCCCCATCGGGACGGCCGATATAGCTTTGATCTTTGACGGTGGAATATTGGCGCAGCAATTGTGCCGGGCCAAGCGTTCCACTGGCCGTATCAAAGCGGTGGCGACGAATCTGGTGCGAGGTGGTATCGGCCTGGAACATGGTGCCCTGGTCAATCGAAAAAGCCAGACCGTTGGAGACGGTACTGCCGCCATGGCGCACCTGACGCAATTGGCCGCGTTCCAGGCACAGCAATTCGGCATTTGGCAGATCGCGCGGTTCATAGATGGTGCCGACCCAAAAGCGCCCGGCGGCATCGCAACGACCGTCATTGCAGCGGATTTTGCTTTGCTCGTAAGGGGCGGCGGCAATGTCTGTCAAGGTGCCGGTGTGGCTGTTGAAATGGCAAAAACCACTGCGCTGCGCCACGATCAGGCCATCTGCGCACCAGGCCAGGCAGGCGGGTTCACTTGGCATGGCCCACTGTTGATGTTGCCCGCTGGCCGGATCAAACTGGTGCAATGCCCGGCCAGCAATATCGACCCAATACAATACCTGTTGGGCCGGGTGCCAGAGTGGGCCTTCGCCGACTTGCATCGGTGTGGCGTGTAGCAGCTTGATCGGGCCAAATTCAACCTGCTGGAATTGGCCTGGTTTGATTCCGCTCTGCTCTGCTGCGGCAGGTGCTGATCCGGCTGGGCTTGCGATGGGGATGGTCAAAGTCGTTCCTTAGTCAAAAACGGGCGACTCCACACCCAGAATCTTGTGCAACTTGGGCGAGGTGGTGGTGTATTGCATATGGATTTTTTTGTCCGGGAAAATATACGGTGCTGCACCAAACGCCGCCAGCGCCGCTTCGTGAAAGCCGGACAAAATCAGTTTTTTCTTGCCAGGATAGGTGTTGATATCACCAACGGCAAAAATGCCGGGCACATTGGTTTCAAATTTCTCGGTGCTGACCACTTTCAACTGCTTGCGCTCAATATCCAGGCCCCAATCGGCGATGGGGCCAAGCTTGGGCGAGAGGCCAAAAAATACCAGCAGCATGTCCAGCGGCAAACGGCGGGTGACGCCATCGGTCCCGGTAACCTTGAGCCCGGTAATTTTGTCATCGGCCGTTTCAAAGCCGCTGGCCTGGCCGATGATGAGTTGCATTTCAAAGTTGTCGCACTTTTCTTTCATTTTGGCGACTGAAGCTGGTGCGGCGCGGAAGTCTTCGCGGCGGTGCATCAGTACTACCGATTCGGCCTGCCCGGCCAGATTCAGAGCCCAGTCCAGCGCGGAATCGCCGCCGCCGCAAATCACCAGATTTTTGCCTTTGAACAGGCCCGGGTCCTTGACCCGGTAAAACACTTGCGTGCCTTCGTATTGTTCCAGTCCATCCAGTTTCATGGTGCGCGGTTGGAACGAGCCCACCCCGGCGGCGATGAAAATGGTTTTGG
>JBDLSU010000864.1:0-3927 GCA_039799405.1 Pseudomonadota bacterium
CCGCTGTACCGTGCCATGTGCGTTCGCAGACGGCCTTGCTGTGCTGGCAGGCAATTGCGCATGGGCTCCGGCCATTAAACCCAGTGTGTTGCTTCTGGCCCCCATCACATCCGCCTCAGCCTCCAACCCCTGATCGTCGTTGACTGGCACGCCGGTTTTCATCTGCATGGTAGGCCTTACCCGCCCTTGTGCCTGCTGAACCACATGCCAGGCTTCATGTGGTAAATGCTGCTCCTGACCTGGTGCCAGATGAATGTCACTTCCCTGCGCATAAGCATGCGCATTCAATTGGGCCGGTTGTGAAGAATTATAGTGAACCTTCACATGATCCATTGCCATACCGGACAGCAATTCAATACCAGATTTAAGATGGTCGGGCAACCCTGTGTTATTCAGTTTCGGGTCAGCCTGCTTACTATTGTTCATCATCGCTTGCAGTGCCAGGCCTTCGCGCGCTTGTACACTGTTATTCATCATCCCCTGAAGCGCGCCGGTCTCGGCGACCTGGCGGCTATGGTCCATTAATTGCAGCAACTGCAGGCGCTCTGTTGTTTCCGGTCGATTATCTTCAAATACACCTTGCGGCCCAGCCACAGTTTGCGTGGTTTGTTGTACCGGTGTGTTTTGCGCTGGCTTGGTTTGAACGGGGGTATGAGTTTGCATGGTTACATGTATTCACTATGAAGTGTGGAGAGACAAGTAAGGCAAATCGATTGTACAGGTTGCCGGATACGGCCAGATCATTAAGCTCACCTGAGCAAAATATTCTACGGCAAGCTGGTACTCAAAAGCGCAACTTTCGGCGCGATGCGTGAATACTTTTTCAGCCACAGCGGTCAATCAACATCCCATCGCGGCAACAGCCCAAAACCATCCTGCGAATCAACGCCCGCCCCACACGCTACCAAACTGTCGCCCAATTGCGATTGTTTCGCCATACCGCATGGCAATTCAACTGGACACTGATCACAGAGCCACTTAGAATCAGCGTATTGCCCCTGGCGAACAGCCAACTCGACCACCATGCTCACACTTGCCGGTTATCAGATTTCGCAGCTTATTCACTGTGGCAGCAAGACCACTGTGTACCGTGGCTACCGCGAGCAAGACGGGCGCGCCATGATTTTCAAAACCCTGAGTGCCGATTTTCCCGCCCCCAAGGATCTGGCCTGCCTGCAACACGAATTTGAACTGACCCACGACTGGCAGGAAAACGGCCAGCCGCGCAGTTATGCCCTGCTGCGCCATGAACACCGCCAGGTGCTGGTGTTGCCGGATATTGGCGGGCAGTCGCTGAACCGGGTGCTGGCGGCACAAAATGCGGAACCCCATCGCGGCCAGACCATGGCGCTGGCGCAGTTTTTGCCGCTGGCGCTGGCACTGGCGCAAGCGTTATCGCGCATCCATCAGCGCCAACTGATTCATAAAGATATTAACCCGTCCAATCTGGTGATCAACCTGGAAAGCGGTCAGGTACAAATCATCGATTTTGGCATTGCCACCCAACTCTCGCGGGAAACCGCGCAACTGCAAAACCCTGGGCATCTGGAAGGCACGCTGGCGTATTTGTCGCCGGAACAAACCGGGCGCATGAACCGGGCGGTGGATTACCGCAGCGATTTTTATTCGCTCGGGGTGTCGTTTTATGAAATCCTGGCCGGGGTGCGGCCCTTCACTGCCAGCGACCCGATGGAACTGGTGCATTGTCATCTGGCTAAAATGCCGGTCAGCGTACACGAATTGCGGCCCGGGGTGCCACTGGTCTTGAGCCAACTGGTGGCGAAACTGATGGCCAAAACCGCAGAAGCACGCTACCAGAGTGCGTTTGGCCTGATTGCCGATCTGGAACAATGCCTGCAAGCCTGGCGTCAGCATGGCGAGATCGCCAATTTTATTCTGGGCCAGCACGATGTGTCAGAGCGCTTTCAGATTCCGCAAAAGCTGTATGGGCGCGAACCACAGGTGCAACAACTGCTGGCAGCATTTGAGCGCACCCGCCATGGCCCGGCCGAAATGCTGCTGGTGGCCGGGTATGCCGGGGTCGGCAAAAGCGCACTGGTGCATGAAGTACACAAACCGATCAGCGAAAGCCAGGGTTACTTCATCGCGGGCAAATTCGACCAGTTCCAGCGCGATATTCCCTATGCCTCACTCATCCAGGCGTTTCAGGAATTGCTGCGCCAACTGCTGACCGAACCCGCCGGGCGCATTGCGCACTGGAAGACGCGCCTGCTGCAAGAACTGGGAGCCAATGCCCAGGTCATCATCAAAGTGATTGCCGAAGTCGAATGGATTATCGGCCCCCAGCCTGCGGTGCCAGAACTGCCACCGGCGCAAGCGCTGAACCGTTTTAATCTGGTGTTCCAGCAATTTATCCGCACCTTTGCCAGCGCCAGACACCCGCTGGTATTGTTTCTGGATGATTTGCAATGGGCCGACCAGTCTTCGCTACAATTAATCAAGGTGTTGATGAGCGCGGCCGAAACCCGTTATTTGCTATTGATTGGCACTTACCGCGACAACGAAGTCTCCCCCGCCCATCCGCTGATGCTGACGCTGGACGAGATTAAACAGGCCAATCTGAAGCAAGATCACCCTGCCCCCGCCACCCTGACCCTGACCCCGCTGGAACAACCACATGTGCAGCAACTGCTGCAAGAAACCCTGCATGCCAATGCCAGCCAAAGCGCACTGCTGGCCCAATTGTGCATGGAAAAAACCGCAGGCAACCCCTTCTTTTTAAGCCAGTTTTTACGCGCACTGGTGGAAGCGGGCCAGATTGCATTTGAACATGCGCTGGGGCGCTGGTTATGGGACATGCGGCAACTGCAACAAAGCCCGCTCAGTCATAATGTGGTCGATTTAATGGCCGCCAAAATCCAGACCCTGCCCGCCAACACCCAGACCCTGCTGCAACTGGCTGCCTGCATCGGCAACCAGTTTGATCTGGCTACGCTGGCCCTGGCAGCCGAACAAAGCAGCACCCAGGTCAGCCGCGCGCTGTGGCCCGCGCTACAGGAAAACCTGGTACAGCCGCTGGATGAAGCCTATAAATACATCGGCACCGAAGCCGCCCCCAACGCCAATGCCAGCTTCAAATTCATCCACGACCGGGTGCAGCAAGCGGCTTGTTCCTTGATCGATGAAGCAGCGCAAGCAGTATTTCACCTGCGCATTGCGCGCCTGTTGCTGGCACATACCACGCCAGAACAGCAGGAACAACGGATTTTTGATCTGGTCTACCACGGCAACCGTGGCCAGTCTTTAATTAACGATAGCGCCGAGCGCGAACAACTGGCCCAGCTTAATTTACGGGCCGGACGCAAGGCACGCGCTTCCAGTGCCTACAGCAGCGCACTCAACTATTTTCAAAATGGCTTGCAACTACTGGCAGGCAGTTGGCAGGGGCAATATGCGCTGACGCTGGCGCTGCATGTAGAAGCCTGCGATGCCGCCTTTTTAAGTGGCGATTTTGCCCGCATGGAAACCCTGGCGCAGCAGGTACAACAACACGCCAGCAGCTTGCTGGACCGCGTCAAGGTGGTGCAAATTCTGGTACGGGCGCAAATTTTGCAAAACCAGTCCTTGCAAGCGATCCAGATTGCCTTGCCAGTGTTAAAGCAACTGGGCGTCAGCCTGCCAGCCAAACCCAGCCACTACCATTTTTTGCGCGGCCTGCGTGAAACCCGCGCCGCCCTGGCCGACAAACCGGTGCAAGATCTGGCCCGCCTGCCTGCCATGACCGACCCGGTGGCGCTGGCCGCCATGCAAATGTTAAGCAGCATTGCCCCGGCTGCGTATTTTGCCCTGCCCCGGCTATTGCCGCTACTCTCGTGCAAGCAAGTCGAACTGTCGATCCAGTATGGCAATACCGCCCTGTCCAGCTATGCGTATGCGGTGTACGGCCTGATTTTGTGCGGCATTCAG
>JBDLSU010000865.1:0-12768 GCA_039799405.1 Pseudomonadota bacterium
GTGGCCCCGGCCAAAATGATCCGGCCCCCAGCGACACCTCCGGCATTCATCTGGATATTCACAGCTATAGCAAACTGGTGCTGTGGCCGTATGGTGCTACCACTGCCAAGGCCCCCAACGCCACCGCACTGCAAACCCTGGGGCGGCGCTTGGCCTGGTTTAACGGCTATACGCCGCAGCAGTCCGTCGGCTTGTACCCGACCGATGGTACATCGGACGATGTCAGCTATGTCGAACTGGGGGTAGCGGCCTACACCATCGAACTGGGCAGTTCCTTCTTTGAAAGCTGCACCACTTATACCAATACCACCAAGCCCAAAAATATGCCCGCGCTGTGGTATGCCGCCAAAGTAGTACGCACCCCGTACATAACACCAGCCGGGCCGGATGTGACCAAACCGGTGTTCACACCGAACGCGGCCACTACCCCGGTCAGCGCCGGTACCAGTCTGGCCCTGAGCGCCAGCGCCAGCGATACCCGCTTTAACCAGTCCAACGGTACTGAAGCCACGCAAGCCATCAGCGCGGCGGAATACTATATCGATGTGCCGCCCTGGAGTGCTGGTGCGCTCGCCAGGCCCTTGAATCCGGCCGATGGCGCTTTCAATAGCAGCACTGAAAGCCTGGCTGGCTCGATCAGCACGGTGGGTCTGTCCAGCGGCAAACATCTGGTGTTTGTGCGGGCCAAGGATGCAACCGGGGCCTGGGGGCCAATCACGGCCGAGTTTATTCAGATTAAATAAACCCGCCGCGTCGGGTGCCAGCCCGTCCCACGCGGTGCTGGCACCAAAAACGCCGGAGCAAGGTAGAATGACGCATCTTCTTGCCCGGACGCACCATGAAAATTCTGATACTCGGTGGTACTTTGTTTTTGGGACGCCATCTGGTCGAGGCAGCGCTTGCTGCCGGGCATCAGGTGACGCTATTTAACCGTGGCCGCCAAAACCCGGCATTGTTTGCGCAGGTGGAACAATTGCGCGGTGACCGTGGCGCTAAAGATGATCGTAACGACATGGCGGCCGATGGCGGTGCCAATGTCGTTGGCGCAGTCGATGCCCCGGCCAATTTAACGGCATTGCAGGGTCGCCAGTTTGATGCGGTGATCGACACCAGCGGCTATTATCCGCGCCAGATGCAGCGCATGGCGGATGCCTTGGGGCCGGACTTGCCGTATTACCTGTTTATTTCCACCATTTCGGTGTATGCCGCGTTTGCCCCCGGCCTGCACTACGACGAAACCGCACCGCTTGCCAGTGGCCTTGAAGGCTATGGTGCCCTCAAGGCGCGCTGCGAAGAAAGCATTGCGGCTGCGTATCCCGGCAAAGTAGCTATTGTGCGGCCGGGCCTGATTGTTGGCCCGCATGACCCGACTGACCGTTTCACCTATTGGCCGCGCCGCCTGGCGCAGGGCGGCATGGTGCTGGCCCCGGGTCGGCCAGAGCGCCCGGTGCAATGGATCGATGCGCGTGATCTGGCCGCCTGGTGCATCCATCTGGTGCAGCAGCAAGTGGTCGGCAGCTTTAACGCCAGCGGCCCGGCTGCACCATGCAATATGGGCCAGTTACTGGAAACTTGTCGCCAGCAACTATGCCCATCTGCGCAACTGGCCTGGCTGGATGATGCCCGCTTGCAGGCGCAACAAGTACAAGCCTGGACCGAATTGCCGCTATGGATACCGGAACAAGACCCGGAACACGGCGGCATGCTGCTGGCGGATAACCGGGCTGCGCTGGCCGCTGGCCTGACATTACGGCCACTGGCGCAAACCGTGGCCGACACCCTGGCCTGGGACCGGCTTGAAGCGCAGCCGCACCGTGTACCTGAGCGCGCAGTCGCCACCCTGACGCCGCAACGGGAAAGCGCGCTGCTGGCGCTTGAAAAAACGGCACTCACTATCACATAGACCACACCGCAATCGAAATATCCCCCTTGTTAATGGAGGTTGTATGCAAGCGCTCTCACCGGTACAAGTTCGCAAGTTCACCACCTTGTTTGAACATTACGACCGCAACCATAATGGTTATTTGGGATTGCAGGATTTTCTCGGCTTTGCCGATATCGCAGCGCACGAGCTGGGCTGGCGTGAGCAAGATCCCTATTTGCTGGAAACCCGGCTGGAAGCACTGCGCCAGAGTTGTCAGGATATGTTTTTACACCTGCTGAAGCTGGCCGACAGCAATCATGATGGTCAGGTCTCGTTGCCCGAATACCTGACTTATTTGCAGCGTCAGGCGCTGGAATGCAAAAACATGGGCGTGGCCGCGCCCTGGGTCAGGCAGGCGCGCGAGCAAATTGTGCTGTTGATTGATCAGGATGCCAGCAATAGCCTGAGCCTGAAAGAATATCAAAAAATGCTGCGAATTCTGGGTTCGGATGCCGATGCTGCCAGCGCCTTTGCGATTCTGGATCAGGATGGTGATGGCCTGTTAAGCTTGCCCGATATCGAAAAACTGGTATTGGAATTTATCTGCAGCAGCGACCCGCAAGCGCCGGGCAATTGGTTTTACTGCGGAAAATTTTGAAGCTGGTGTGAAATCAAAACCGGTACAAATTTCAGCCATGAAAAGCATGCTTGATCAATAAGGCCAGCCAACCGGCCTACCTTGCGGTGCCCTTTCCGGCATTCCCATCCCTGCGCCGGGGGCATTGCTGCGCTCCTTTCTGCCCTGCTGCATGAAGCCAGTTTTATCAAGCGCATCGCATGCGACATTTCCATTTTGAAATATTTCTTGCGCGCATGTACCTGACCCTGTATAATTGCGGCCGATTCAAGATTGAATCACCATTCCACATTCACATAAAAAGACATCCAGTCCATGAAAAAAATTCTTTTAGCCGTCGCTCTGCCAGTTGTCATGATTTCTTGCGCCCAAGCCCAGGAAAAAGTTGCTGCTCAACCAGTGCGTTTTTTGCTCGGTACCGGCCTCACCTTTGGCGGTGATAAATTGGCTACCGCTTACTACACCAATAACACCTCGGCCACCATCAACGCCGGTTCCGGCCTGCAATTGTGGGGCGGCGTCGATTACCGCATCAATCCGCAGTTTTCGTTGCAGGGCACGGTTGGCTATCACACTCACTTCACACCGGAAGCATCGAATGGTGACGCCAGCTTCTCGCGCATCCCGGTTGAACTGCTGGCCTACTACCACCTCAATGAAAACTGGCGTCTTGGCGGCGGCGTTCGCTTTGTCAGCAGTGCAAAGCTCAACGGCAAAGGCGCAGCCAGTGGCTTGAACCAGAAATTTGACGATGTCACTGGTGCCATTCTGGAAGCAGAGTACCTGTATGGTGCCAACCTCGGCTTCAAAGTGCGCTTCGTCAAAGAAGAATACAAAGCCACTGGCTTCAACACCAAATTCAGCGGCGACCACCTTGGTTTAATGATGAATTACTACTTCTGATCTGATTCTGATTTCAAGCAAATCGATTGACACGGTGCCTGCAGCATCGTGCCCGCCCTGCCATCGCGATGCCTCTCTGGCAGGGTAGAAAATAAATCGTTATTCCGAAAAGAAGCTGGTAAAATTTGCCGGGGATTTTCATCTAATGCTGTCAAAAAGATGAAGCCCCGCCTTTTCCCATCCGTCACTTCTTTAAGGAATCTTTATGGCAACCGCTCCGTATCAAGACGCACCCGACGACGCCCTGATCGCCACCGACACCAGTGAATGCCATGGCGTATTTGCCCCCGGCAAAGCCCATTTGTCTGCTGGCATTACCCTGGTCGGTCACGCCGACGCCCCGGAACTGACTACCGGGCTGACTGCAGGGCTGTTATAACATGCTGCAAACGCCTGCCGACTTTACCCCGTTGATGCGCATGCTGGCCGATGAGGCTGCGGCTAACCCACTCACCTTTACCTTTCGCGCCGGAGAATTACTGGTGCGCGAGCATGATCTGGCACTACCGGATCAATCCGCCCTGCAGTTGCACGGCGTCAGTGAGTCCGCCCTGCATGCGCTCGGCCTGTGGCAGGCGCGTTTGTGTTGCACCACCTGGGTCAGCCACGACACCCCGGCGGCCCCGGGCTGGGCCTTTAAAAATCTGCGCGCCCTGTTTGGTGTGGTTGACGACGAATTGATCAGCCTGGCGGGTCGTGCTTTCCAGATCGCCGAATGGGCGCGCACCCATCGCTATTGCGGGGCCTGCGCCACCCCGATGCAGATGGCCCCCGGCGAGCGCGCCTTCACATGCCCGGCCTGCCATATGACGGCTTACCCGCGTATTTCTCCCGCAATGATGGTACTGGTACGCAAGGGTGATGCGGTCTTGCTGGCACGCCATACCCATTCCCCAACCGGGCGTTTTTCGCCGCTGGCCGGTTTTCTGGAAGCGGGCGAATCGGTGGAAGAAGCGATCCACCGCGAGGTGATGGAAGAAGTCGGGCTGAAGGTGAATAATTTGCGCTATTTCGGCAGCCAGTCCTGGCCGTTTCCGCATTCGCTGATGATTGCCTATACCGCCGAGTATGTCAGCGGTGAAATCCGGGTTGATGAAAATGAAATTGCCGAGGCACGCTGGTTTTCCCCGCAAGATGCATTTGATAAGCCGTATCCGGAAGTATCCATATCCGGCAAGCTGGTCAATACCTTTTTTCCGGCCAAAAGCTGATGCCAGCATTACTGCGGCCAGCGCAGGCTGAGGCTTGCCACCTGATCGGCGCATCCGCCAATAAAAACGGCTCCCGCAGGAGCCGTTTTTGATGCCGCCAACCGTTTCAGCGCATCCGGATCAGCTTATTCTGATCAACTGATTCGGGCCAACTGATTCGGGCCAACTGATTCAGGCCGTTTTGCGCCGTTTGCCCAACCATGCCAGCATGCCCAGACCAGCAATCAGCATTGCGTAAGTTTCTGGCTCCGGCACCGGCATCGCTTGCACGCTGATGTTATCCAGGCGCGAAAATGCAGGGTCATTGCGGAAACCGAATTTGATTTCAGTCAGGTTGCCAGTAGCCTGCAGATTGCTGATGACAATGTGATCCCAGTTACGCGCTTCATTGGAAAAACTGTAGACTTCGGCACCGTTAAACTGTGAGGTGAATTGCATACCGTCGGTGATGTCGTTATACACATCAAACGACAGCGTATAAGTGCGGCCAGCTACGGTCTGGATATTTTGGCTTAAAAAACCATAAGAACCGACCGCCCCTGCCAGCCAGGCATAGCTGGTATTGGAAGTGCTATTATCACGCTCAACCAGGGAAAAGCCAGGGAAGCCAGTCAAATCCCAGCCGGTTAAATCGCCGGTTTCAAAACTACCGTTAGCCACCAGTTCGGTACCCGCATTAGCGGAAACTGCGGCGAGCGCCAAGCATGCTGCAATTGCAAATTTTTTCATGTTTCTCTTCTTCATCTTCTTCAAATTGTGGGTGTAATGGCAACCGCTTGTGCTATCCGGGTAGCCTGGGGCGGATTATAGCCAGTTCATGCACAATTAGCAATGATTCCTGATACCTTTCTCAAGGTTTAAAATTCACAAATTCGAACCAGCCACCATGCAATCGATCAGGGTATCGCACAAAGGCAGGCCACTGCGCTCTTGCATGCCAAGGAACATCGGGCTGGGGTTGGCTTCCAGAAAATAATAGTCGCCCGCCAGATCACGACGCCAATCAATCGCGGTCCAGTTCAAACCCAATAGCGCCATGATGCGTGACACTTGCGCCGCAATATGGGGCGGGGTGTCAACCTGCTGGATTTGCATGCCCTGATCGGTACGAAAATCCACGCTATCACTGTCAAGTTGCACCGAAAACAGTTGCTGGCCGATGGCGTAGGTACGGATATTGCTGCCTTCGATATATTGTTGCAAGGTGATTGGGGCCTGCGCCAGCGCTTGCGCCAGGTGTTGCGCCTCCAGATGGCGCGGCGTGATACGCTCGGTATGCGCACCGCCATACACCGGCTTGAAAATCGCTTGCGGTTCGTCGGCGCAAAAGGCCAGAATTTGTCCGGTGTCATTACCGATATAAGTGCGCGGCACCTTCACCCCCGCTTGCGCTACCAGACGCAATTGCTGCGGCTTTTCCTGATGCGACTGAAACGCGGCCCAACTGTTAAACCAGCGCGTCTGGTTGGCTAACTGAAACCAGCTACGCAAGCAGGCCATGCTGTCGTAATAGGCAATATCTTCCACACTGCCACGATTGGCGCGCGTGGTTTCTGCCGTCACGCCGCAAAAATTACGCCAGTACACCGAGCCGATTTGATCCAGCCCGATCAAGCTGCCATCGGCCAGGCGCAAACTGCCACTGCCATCAAGCGGATTCAGACTGAGCCGGAGCTGTTCGGGGAAGTGCCAGGTTTCGATCAAATGGGCCTGGTAGCCGCGCTCACGCAGGCGCGCCAGCATGTGCCGGGCGTGCGCGTCTTTGGCGTGGCCCAGTATCAAATGGTTCATCGTGGTCTTTCGGGGAGAAGCTGGCAAGCAGGCGCAATAAAGTGGTCACAATTAAGCGGGCACAATAAAGCGTGCAAATTGCCGGGAATGATTTGACATGATTTTGAAATAAATGGCCCATCAGCCCACCACCACGACGGATGCGGGCTGAGAACCATCAGACTGGCTTAAATGCTATTGTCTGGCAAGCCGCCTTCTTCGCCCAAGGCCAGGGTGGTGTAAGGGCCGCCGCCTTCTTCACCGATCGCCATGGTAGTCGGGCCACCGCCTTCTTCGCCAATTGCCATGGTGGTTGGGTTGCCGAAACGTGCTGCGCCGCCAACTTGTTGGATTTCTTCTTCAGTTAATGAAAATGGATGCATCGTGATTTCCTATCGATTGTAATTTTAAGCAGAACCGGGAGCGATCAGATTGATTCATCCCTCGCTCCGGTGCCTTGCGCGCTGGCAAGGTAAGGCCAAAGCGCGCGGCTATGATAGCAAATTATTGGCGGAAATCAAGTATTGAACAATCTTTTTTTAAAAACATTGTTTCTAATATTATTAATAGCGATTTACACCAGGCGATATCCAATACCCAGTTCCGTCAGCAAAAATTCCGGCCGGGCCGGATCGAGTTCCAGCTAGCCTTGAAGAAGCCCAAGCGCAAGCAGAATGGGAAGCCCAGCAGGCGGCTAAAGTGAAAGACCAGGCAAAAGCCACCGCCAAACTTGAACGCATGCGCCGCCAACTGGCACCGCGCAAACCCGCCCAGGACGCCAAGCCAGACCAGGACACCAAGCCACTGCAAGCGGAACGCTTCCTGACTGTGGCGCTTGCCCCCGATGCCACGCCCAGCACGCCCTGGTTACGCCTGCGCGGCAAGTGGCTGGCACAAGCTGGCTTCCCGCAAAGCACCCGCGTGCGGGTTCAGGTGGAACTGGGCAAGCTGATCATTACCCCGGAGGAAGCCGCCGCCTGACGCCCCACCCCGCAACTAAAAAAGAACCGCACCACCCCCGGCCGCTATTGGGGTTAGGTGCGGTTTTTTGTTTAAATAATAAGAAGAAGACGAACGCGCGCCAGTTTTCAAGGGCCGTTACTGCGTAACACTGCACGCAACCAGGGCGATTGTAACCAGCGCGTTGCCAATCTTCCCCGCCCTGGGCTAATTTCCGACCAAAAAACCGCCAATGCTGCCGCCAAATCGCCATTTTCACCGCCCAGCGGTTGGTTACAATGCCAATCAGTCAAAATCAGCCAGGTTGCGCCACCTTTCCCGCCTTCGCGCACGTACACGAGAGCGCGCACCCGCATCCGCCCACGCCTGCACGCTTCTCTCCCGCGCCCCCATGCTTCGCCCGAGCGCAACCGCTTTTCCCTTCAGCCGCCTGCCTTTTCGCCGCGCATGGTTAGCCGTTGCAATGTCAAGGCTGCGCAGCACCCGCAGGGCTTGGCCTTGACAGCGAGCGGATAAAAATACGCTGGCAACTGCGGTGCAAGAACGCCGACAGGCAGGCTTGCACCGCTTGCCAAACGCGCCTTTGATTTTGCTTTTGATGTAGCTTTTGCTTCTGGGGAGCCCCCACCGGGGGCGGACGGGAAGCTGGCACGCCTTGCGGGAAAGGAGCAGCGCAGCGCGACCCCGCAAGGTGTGACGGCTGGGGTGAAGCAGGGGTTTCGGATTGCGCAGCAATACGCCTGCGTAACGGCCTTCGCGCAAGCGAAGGTGCGCCCTGCAAGGGGGCGGGGGCTATGGTTTTACCTTCGCGCGCAGCGCGCAAACCATGTGCTTTGTGTTGTTGCCGTTGCTGTTGCTTTTACCTGGCTTTTGCCCTGCGCTGGCATGCGCCAGCATGCGAGCGCACACGCTAGCCGGTTGGCCGTTGGCGGGCTGCTTGCAGCGCGCCGGGGTTGCCTTTGCGTGCTTTTACACCTGACTGACGGCGAAGCGCGGCGCGCGCGGTAGCGCGCTGGTAAGCCTGGCTGACGGCGAAGCACGGCCGCGCACCTTGGCGCGCTGGTAAGCCTGAATATGCTTTTGATTTTTGCGCGCGCCCGTGGCCTTTGTTTTCGCGCGTAGCGCGCTGGCAGTACGCGCCGCTATAGGCGCGCTAACTTGCCGTTAAGTGTGGCTGCTGCCTTCGCGCACCAGCGCGCTGAAGGCACGCGCCGCGCCAGGCGCGCACACTAACGCTTTTGCAGTGGCGGCGGGGCGCAAGACATAACGCTTCCGTTTGGCGAACCCGCCAGGGCGCGAAGCGAAGCGCAGCGCAGCGGTTGCCGCACCGAACGAAGCGCAGCGCAGTGAATGCGGCAACTTTGCAAAATGGCGCGTTATGTTAAGCGCAACGCGCTTACCCCGCCACCACTGCGCCTTTGCCTCGCGAAGCGCTGATTGGCTTTACCTGTAGTTGCCTTCCGCGCACGCGGCTGGATGATTGCGACTTCAGGAGCACTGAACAGGATTGGCTTTGTGGCTGGGGTGACCTTGGAGTACTGGACTGCACTCAAACCCCTGCGCAACCACTGGCGCTTGAACTGGCGCGCTGTTGGCGCGTTGGCCCCACGGCAATGAGATGGGGCCAGAACTTGGAACTGGCTGCTGCGCCTTATGACCTGATGGCGCAACCAAGAACCGCAACCCTTGGCCAACTCCGTCAAACAGCGCTGGACAAATGATCCAAGGAATTGCTTTGCTGCTGGTTCTCGCGCTGCCGCTGGCGCTGGCGTCCGATTCTGATTTTTTCTCACCACCAGCCGCAACGCTTGCATCTCCACCAACCAGAAAGCCACCTACTGGATACAATTCTCGTATGCAAAAATGAACAACTCTGCCAATTGCTCATCTTTTGCATAAATTTCAATTTCATCGCCCCTAAACATCAGAACAAATTGATCACCCAACGCAGATATTTTCTTGCTTTTGGTGATCGCCGAGCGGTAAGTTTCATTCGCACCTTGAACTACGAATGGCCCAGTAGTGTTTTGAAATAACTGTGCAAGGTGGGTTGGAATAGAATCAAAAACGACCATTACACCACATCGAAATAGTCCCAGTAGATTTTCGCGCGTCCACAAAAAATCAAGTTGATCAAGGGAGTTTGTTTTTGGCAAATAACCACCATTTGCCGAACGGCGTATTAAATTTTCATTTAACACCTGCTCCATTGCGCTATGTTGGGAATTGAAGCGTGGATTATCATGAAACCACTTGATGCAAACAACAGAGGATTCTAATGATTCGGCAAGTATTTCTTTGCATGCGATCTTATACGGCAACATTTTATTTACATGCGCCCGATCTTCAAATGCGATCGGCAGGATCGAAAAGCGACCTGCCTTCACTATCATTTCATAGACATGGGACACCTCCCGTGGGATCACTTTGCTAGTCATTATTTACTCACTTCAATGCACGTACTTTAGCGCCAAGGCCACCTTTTACGCCCGGAACTTTAGAACATATTTCATCAAAAACGTCGGCGACATCCATTAAAACTTCAAAAACAGCAAGCTCGGCAGTAGGAAGGCGGCGGAAAAGTTTTTCGTAATATTGAGATGCTGATAGACCAAATTTTTTCTCCGACTTAGCAATGAACCCATTCATTTTCAATGCAAAATCAAGCAAGCTATGTAGGCGACCATGAACTATTTCTTCCATGCGAAGAATAGAAACATCATCCCAACTACGGCTACCACCTAGATATTTTGGTTTCACATGATGGCGGTGAAGTGGCGAGATAATATTTTCAGTCGCTTGGCAAGCCCTTTGAAGCATATTAAGGACATTTTGTGCTTGGCTCGCGGTGGCACGCGTGTTATTAGAGTTGCGAATATTTACACCGGTCAATAACTCGCCCAAAGTAACAATCTCGCCGCTTGGATCGCTGAAGAATAGAGGATTTGCACCAGCGTATAAATAGGAATGCAAGGTAAATGGTTCGGTATGGCGACCACGATGAGTATCTATACTGAGGAAGCGGCCCTGTTGGCCGTCATACCACCGCGCCCGGTTATATTGCAGTGAGATAGCATCGTCAAAGTATTCGCCCGTGAAGAAATTTCCTGACGTGCTTAACCGTACTTTTACCCCAAAAACCCAAACGCAATGCGCCTGCCAGCCCAGCCACCACCAGTAGTCACCATGTAAAAGAGCAAAAAAACCCTGAATGCGAGTTTGCGCGAATGCGCGCACCTTGGCAAGTGTTTTTTACAACCGAAAGCAGCTAAGAATGAACAGCAGCAGCGCTTGCTGTTTATGGTTTGATGGGGTGGCGGGATGGGCCAGAATAAGGCGGGAAGAAGTGGGACGACCAGGACCGCACCCAGCCAAGGTGCGGCTTTACTGCGTAACAGCACCTTAATTACCGTGGATGGTATGGCCTATTCCCACCAAACATTCATCAATGGTAATTTCTCGGCACATAACCCTTTAAGCATCTTCTGGGGATAAGGCGGTACATGCCCAACATCCACGGTTTCCAAAACACTAAGCTGCCGCATGAGTTCTGCAAAAGATGGTGCACGATATTCACCGGAGTGAAAGCGTAAACCAGCCTGCATTTCACCATCCTTTGTTTTAATCTGCGGATACAAAAATATTAATTCAAAGTTGGAAGTACCATACTTCCCAACAACGATTAAATCACGAATATATTTTGTCCTTATGTGTGCGTCATCTTGTCCAACGCCATAATGACGATAATAGATATCATCTGCATCAATTGGAAATTTTTCCAAATCTTGGGTTAATTCCGGCATCAACTGACCAAATTTACCTATTTGTGTTAGTGCATACATCCCCACATAAGATCCCGCTTGGCCTACCTGGCTTTGCTTTAACTCGGTAGGTTGGTACGCCAGAATGAAGTCTTTATATGACTTTGGAAGAATCAAGCCAAGGCGTTTTTCAGTATCAGCAATTTCCGAATGAATACGCTTGTCAGCAACACTTTTTTGAAGCGCTGCTGCGTCTTTTGTCACGATCGGCAAATAGGGCATTGTGGGGTATTCAATCAGCACCTTTTTATACCGAAGCAGATGCGATGCATGCCAGCAAGACAATAATTCACGCCACTGCAATTCACCCCCGAAATACCCGGATTCACGTTGAATAAGCGGAATAGATTCTGCATTCATTTTAGCCCCAGATTTTGGCTCATCGTTGTTGGTGCCGCAACCCATCAATATAAATGCACACACATTAATCAACACACGATAATAATTTTTAGTCTTTGCAAACATAACCTGAACCAATCCCGCTTACCAATATGGTTGTAAATGTGGTCCCATGGGAGATTTTGCATTTGGTATAAAACGCGCCAAGGAATCCGCCAGCAACTGAATTATCACGAGACGGAACGCTACGTAATGAAACACGGTTGTGTTTACCACCTTCGATAGCTGAGTTGTAGGGATATTCATCGCATTGCGTATCTGGCGCATTGGAACATGGTTTACCAAAGCCCTTGTTTGCATCAAGCCAACCTCTGGTGTTTGCCGGGATTTGGCGGCGCAATACTGCGTGGTGCCCATCAGTTAGCGCAGCGGCTACATGATCGCGCACGCCAGCAGCATCATCGCCTAAGATATAGAAGTTTTGCCCTTTGCATTTATTGTCCCCGCGACGGCTGGAGTCCATGCACTCTTGCAACCTTACTTTTACCTGAGTCGAAACAATCGCATACGTCGCAAGTGTCGGCGCAACCGCTAACAGTGCTGTTTTCGTCAACAATGGGCCTGTTATTAATCCAATGTTGGAGCGTGCGGCATTTAACACTGCTTGAACTGCTTGCGCATTGAGCAATTCCCCTATGTTCGCAAACAGACCAGAGGGATCAACATTGATCACAGGATTTGCATTGGCATATAGGTATTTGTTGAATGTGAGCGGCGTTAATTCTATTCCATTAAAAATATCAACTGAAACAAACCGCCCCACGTATGGAGAGTAATAACGATCCCGGTTGTACTGGAGTTGAATGGAATCGTCAGTGTATTCGCCCGTATACCGATACCCATTAACCGTACTACCCGTCCTGCCAACTACATTCCCATACGCTTCATACTGATAGCTGTCAGTAACATTCCCAGCCTGATCCGTCAACGCCTTGGTACTACCCAACCCATCCTGATGGTAAAACACCCCCTGCCCACCACGCACCAACCCAATCAGGCTACTACCCCACACATACCGCGTCGATTCGGTTGCCGCCCCCTGGGTGCTGGTTTCTTGCACCACTTGCGCGTAGGGGAAGGTTGAATCGGTCAGGTAGCTGATCACCTTGTCCGGCTGGCCGTTTTGCCCTGGTTCTATCTTCGCAACCCGGTTGCCATTCACGTCGTAGCGATATTTTGCTACCGACAATGCTGCCGCTTCAC
>JBDLSU010000866.1:0-3820 GCA_039799405.1 Pseudomonadota bacterium
CTGCGCCGGGTAAATCTCCGCGCTGTCCTCGCGATAAAGGTTGTACACCTGGGCAATGTCTTGTGCCGCCGCATCCGGTAACACGCCCTTGCCCAGAATTTCGCCCGAACGCGCATTGGCATAATGGGGTTTGCCATCGGCCCCCACCACAAACAGGCCCAGCGGCAATTCTTCAATCCACTGGCGGGTGCGAAATTCCACCGCAGCAGCAATCGCCCGGTGGTAGGCGCTCATGGCAAAAATCACGATCAGGACAAAACCGCCATTGGCGACAATCACGGTGGCCCAGGCTTGCGGCTGCACAAAATAAAGATTGGCATCCAGCGGCAAGCCCCAATAGCCGCCGACAAAAGCGCAAGCCACCGCCACCAGTAACAGCAGCACCGCCCCCACCAACAACAGACCGGCCCGCACCGAATACACCACACTGGCAACCAGACAACTTAAAATCAGCCACCAGATGCTGGGGGCCGCCAGCCCGAACGTGAGCAGCCCACTGACCCCGACCAGCCAGAGCATGCCGATCAGGGTAATCGATTTAAAGCGCAGGGAAAGTTTTTTGGAAAAGAAAAAGACCAACAACAATAACAAGGCCACCACAATATAAGTCAAGTAACCATTGCGCCAGCCAGCGATCTTGAAACGCGAGAGTGATACCGGCATCGCGATCAGTGCCAGAAAAAACATCCCTCTCCAGATGATGTCAACAAACTGATGCCGGATCTGCATCAATTGCGCCGATTCAACATCATCTCCGGCATGGGCCTCTGAACGGGAGAACAGTTGTTTCATGCACCTACTCTCAAAATGGATGGGATTGTCACGATTGAAGGGACTGTGCATGAAGCTGGGCACATTCCTGTCATTCTAACAGTTCC
Organism: Pseudomonadota bacterium; assembly: GCA_039799405.1. GTDB lineage: Bacteria > Pseudomonadota > Gammaproteobacteria > Burkholderiales > Burkholderiaceae_D > CAMBDR01. The sequence continues at coordinate 879 of JBDLSU010000866.1, forward strand.
GGTTTGCAAAAAACCCGGCCCGCCATGTCAAGGTTAAAAAACTGCACTTCCGTCTGGATTACACCAACCAAAAGGCGGACATTTATCTACCAATGTCCGCCTTTCTGCCCCAGCGTATTTACCGCATTGGCCTGGCCGCAACTGGCAAACACCCGCAGCAAACCACCTGCCATTACCGCTTTACTTGACGCTAACCGGTAAAGACACGCCGGTTTTGCCGCTGGCGTCACTTACTTTTGCCTGATAGCTATGTTTTGCGCTACTCAATTTGCTGGCGTTATATGGCTGGCTGACCAGGCTGCGCTTGACCGCCGGATTAAAGTTTTGTGTTGCCACCACTTTGCCATCGACCAGGAAATCCACCTGGGTCACGCCAACATCGTCAGCCACTGTGGCTTTTAATACCACACGAGCAGCGCTACCGGTCAAGCTGGCAGTGGCAGTCGGGCTGGCTTTATCCACCACGGGTGGCACGCCACCACCATCGACCAGGCGGGTGAAGGGCAAGCCAGCTTTTTTGTATTCGCTCACGGTATTGGGTTGCTTGACCAAATCCAGCGAAGCCGGGTCAGCATCAACGGTATATTTTGCGCCATCGGTACTGATCACAATCGTGCCCACGGCAAAACCGCCTTTAAAGGCACGGCTATCGCCCAGATCCCCCTCATCCGTTTGCAATACGATGGTCCCCATATCGAGCAGGGGTTGAATCGCTTCCACATTGGGCAAACCATGGGACTGGTTCGGCCCGACCGATACCAGCGCCACTTCCGGCCCGCCGAGTTTGGCATACACTTCATTGGAACTGGTACGCGAACCATGATGCCCCAGATGCAAAACATCGATGCCCTTGTTGGCGATCTTTAATTCTGGCTCGGTTGCCAACATCAGGGAAGTCACCACGGGCGTTTCAAAATCGCCCTGACCATTATGATCATGCCCGCCCAAATCGCCACTCACCAGGTAATCGAAACCTTTATACTTGATCAACATCACAATCGATGCATCGTTTGCATTACCACAATCCGGAAACACGTAACCCGGTTGTTCTTTGCTCAGTTTTGCAATCACTTCGGTTTGATGCAGCACCTTGCAATCCGCCGCCACGGCGGTTGCGCTAGCACCGTCGCCCAAATCAATTTTATAACCCAGTTGCATGGCAACCGGTTTGGGCATTTTGACTTCGCTATACGCCGCCATCCAGTTCTTCATGAAAGTGGCGCTCAGGTTTTCTTTGGAGCCGCTATAGTAAGAATTCTTCGGCTTGGCGGCGCGCACCACATATTCGGCCGAACCGGCATGATCGGCATGGTTATGGCTGATGATCAAATGATCCAATTGGGCGATGCCGCGATTTTTTAAATAATTGACAACCACCTCCTTCTTGCTCGCCAAGCCGGTATCAAACATCAGCTTGGTGCCGTTCGGGCCTTCCACCAGAACCGATTGGCCCCAGCCGACGTTAATGGCGTGAATTTTTAATTCACCCGCAAAAGTGGTACTGGCCAGGGTCAAGCTAGCGGCAGCGATGGATGTTTTCAGCAGCAGTGCAGACATAGTGCGCATGGTTATTTCTCCGTTCAAGTGTTGTTTTAATGTTGAGATTGCAAGGTAAGGCGATAAAGCTGGAATGGGATGCATCTTGCCGGGGTGGGCTAAAAAGCGCTTGAAGCTTGCGAGAAAATTGCCTGAAGATGATTGAAATTTGGCTGAAGTTTTTCTGAAGGTCTTATAAATCAAGCACTTGCAAGTGAAAGCAAAACCAGCGCAAGGCTTGCATTTTTGAAATCGGCTTGTCTTGCGATGCCTCGTCGGGTGGTTTATAATCCGCCATCTCTTTGCCCCGACCACGCCACCCCAGCCAATGCCCACCACCAAACCGGCCCCTCCCCCGCTGCCAACCCGCTTTCGCCTGGGTGAATGGATCGTTGACAGTGACTTGTGTGAATTGCAAGGCGACCAAGACATCGTGGCGCTGCCCGGTTTGTCGCTCAGTTTGTTATTGGCACTGGCACGGCGACCGAATGAGCTGTCCGACAGCGAAAGCCTGATCCAGGAAGTCTGGCAGCGCGAAGTGGTCAGCGATGCAACATTGCAGCAGCGCATCAAACTGTTGCGGCGCGCCCTGGGCGATGACAGCGGCACCCCGCGCTACATTGCCACCATCCGGGGACGCGGGTATCGGCTGCTGTTGCAACCCGAAGCCCTGCCTGCCCCGCCTGCGGACGCTGGCACATCCGGCACCGCTTCAGCTTCCGCCACTGCCAACACCCGCCATGCGCTGGCCCCGGCCGCGCCCACCGCCGTGCTGGCCCCCGAACACCTGCCCGCCACCCCGGCCGCACCAGAACTTGGCCCGACCCTGACCTTTGCCGAGCTCGACAGCAACACCGCCCTGCCCGCCCCGCCCAAATTGATCGTTCCCAAATGGCTATGGTTTGCCGCAGCCAGCGTACTGTGTCTGCTCATGGCTGGCATCTGGTGGTGGAAAGCCATCCCCAAAGCGGCCACACTCGACCCCAAGCGGCTGGTGGTATTACCCTTGCAGCGCGCCAGCAACGACCTGAACGATGATTTGTTTGCCGATGGCCTGACCGAACAATTGATCTGGAACCTGGCGCGCACGCCGGGTCTGCAAGTGATTGCACGCTCTTCCGCCATGGCCTATAAAGATCACCCGCGCCCCTTGCCGGAGCTGGCGCGCGCGCTCACCGTCGGCTCGATCCTGCAAGGACAAATCCAGCGCAATGGTGGGCAAATCCACATCACCCTGAAATTGATTGATGTCAGCAATATGGGCAAGCGTTGGGAAAAGCGTTACGACTTAAGCAATGACAATTTAACCGGCTGGCAAGCCATGGTGGCCGAAGAAGTCGCCAGTATGTTGGGCGCGCACCTCGACAAGCAACCACAATCACCCGCCAATGGCGATGCCTACACCC
>JBDLSU010000867.1:0-9644 GCA_039799405.1 Pseudomonadota bacterium
TGGGCCTGCAATCGAACTGGCAAAGCAAATGGTTTGAATCAAATGGCAGCGCCCTGAGCGGTTATTGGGATGCCAACCTTGCCAGCCTGCGCGGCACCCAGCATCGCAACGTCAAAGGCGCACACCAGAGCGTAACCGAATTCGGGTTTACCCCGGTTTTTCGCTGGAGCCAAAACAATGGCCAGGGCTTTTATGCCGAAGGTGGCATTGGCGTACATTGGCTGAGCGGCTTATGGGATAACGATGGCAACCAGCTTTCCACCCGCTTCCAGTTTGGTGACCATGTTGGCGTTGGCTATGTGTTTGCCAACAAGGTGGATGTGGGCATCAAGTTGCAGCACTATTCCAACGGTGGCTACAAAAAACCGAATACCGGCATCAATTACGCAGTAGCCAAGGTTGGTTTCGCGTTTTAACTGTGTCGGGTCAGTCAATCCTGCGGGCGATGTGCTGCCAGCAAGTCAGCACTGCCACCCCAGGCACAGGGCGGCATACCCGCTACCCCGGCCCGATGGTGCCATACCCCGCCTTGCTGCGGATCGGTCGCGCCCTCGACACTGGCCGAGGTAATCAAGAGGCTGCGATAGTCTGGCCCGCCAAACGCCATACTGGTCGGGCGCACCGCTGCCAGCGGCACGGTTTCCAGCAACTGCGCCTGGGCAGACCAGCGCGTTACGCATGCACCATCCCAATGCGCAATCCAGATCGCCCCTTCAGAATCGACCGTCATGCCATCCGGATAGCCTTGGCTGGCGTCAAATTGCAGCCACAAACGGCGGCTACCCGCCAGCGGCCAGCCAGTGCCATCCAGATCAAACGCATACACGCTACGGCGCGCGCTGTCGGTATGGTACAGGGTGCGACCGTCCGGGCTGAAGGCCGGGCCATTGCTGACGTGATAGCCGCGATCAACACAAGTGATTTGGCCGGATGCGTCGAGCCGGTACAAACAGCCCGCGCGGGTATCGCGCTCCAGATTGTCCATGGTGCCAAACCAGATGCTGCCATGGGCATCGGCCTTGGCATCGTTCAGGCGCAGGGTAGAGGACGGGTCATGCAAGCGCTGCAGCCAGCTCAGGTGTAACTCACCTGGCCCATCAGCAGCAAGCCGGGGTTCGATATAGGCGATGCCGCTTTGCAACCCGGCGACCAAGCCGGGCGCATGCAGACAAGGAATAATCCAGCACAACATTTCCGGCAACGGCCAAGTGTGGCGCGTACCATCCGGCAGGCACAGTCGGTGCAAGCGCTGTTTTTTGATATCGACAAAGTACAGGCTTTGTTCTACTTCGCGCCATAGCGGCCCTTCGCCCAGGGTGGCAGCGAGCGGCCAAATGCAGGTGGCGTCCCTATTCAGGTTCATGTTCAGGTCCATCCGGCATCGACCACAAATTCCTGGGCGCTGATCATGCGGCTGGCTTGCGAGGCCAAAAACAGCACCATGTTCGCTATGTCACTGCCTTGCAAGCGCCCGGGCAAGCACTGGTTTTCATCCATGGCGCGCTCACCCGCCGCGTCAACCCAGCGCGCCAGTTGCTTTTCGGTCATGACCCAACCCGGCACCACGGTATTGACCCGAATATTTTGCGCACCCAACTCGCGCGCCATGGAACGGGTCAAGCCATTCATGGCTGATTTGCAGGTGGCATAGACCGGGTAATCACGCCCCTTGATCATCCATGAGGTTGAACCGAGATTGATGATGGCACCGCCACCCAGCGTCGCCATGGCCGGGGCCAGCGCTTGCGCCGCAAAAAACGCCGGGCGCAGGTTGACGCTGATACATTGATCGAAATACTCGGGTGTCACGTCTTGCCAGTGGTGGCGCTCATCGTTGGCGACATTATTCACCAACGTCGAAAATGGCCCGCAACGCGCAGCCAGTTCAGCACAAGCAGCACGCAAGGCGGCAATATCGCAGACATCGGCCTGGGCACAAGCCAGTGCTGGCAGGCGCTGCGTGATGTTGGCGATCAGTGTGGCGTCACGCTCCACAATCGCCACCCGCGCGCCTTGCGCCAGAAAGGCTGCGGCGATATCGGCCCCGATGCCGGATCCGCCACCGGTAATCAAGACGGATTGCTGCTTCAGATCGGGATAAATGGCAACGCTCATGGCTTGGTTTGGCAGGATTGAACAATCCGGCCATTATAAAGGCAATCCATACCAGCGCCTGATTCTGTCCGGGTGAAGCCTGAGCCTGCCAATCAAACTTGCTGCGGCCTGGCTCATATGGGCAACTTTATCCGGTTTGTTGCATGCGTTGGCTGGTCACACTGATCAACAGCCCGGTCATAGCCAACAACATACCCAGCACTTCAAGTGCATTCGGTATGTGTTGCAACACCGGCCAGGCCAACAATGCGGCAAAACAGGGAGCCAGTGCAGGAAAAACCGCCGCCCGCGCCGGGCCGCAGTGTTTGATCGCTGCATTTGGCAGCATCATTGGGCGGTGTAGCCACCATCAACGGCAATGTTCTGGCCGCTCAGGTATTTCGCCTTGTTATCGCCATATTCGTGGGCAAACGCCAGGGCGGTTGCACGGCCGATGCCAGTCAATCACCAGCAATCAAAATCACAGGTTTGCTCATGGTAAATCTCCAAAAGAAATAGAAAATAAAATCAAACAAATCAAACAAATCAAACAAATCAACAACGACCGATAAAAAAATCCACTCGATTCCAGCAGAAAAATCAAACTGCCAATAGCGCCTCAGTCGGCAATGCCGCCAGCACTTCAGCAGGTTCGGCGCGGTTGCGGTAATCTGCATCAACCCAGGCGTACACCACCACGCCGTCCTGGTCGATCACATAGGTAGCGGCAATGGGCAAACTCCAGCGGCCATTGCCATTGGTCAGCGCCAGATCGATGCCAAAACCGCGATACAGCGAAACCAGTTCCGGGCTCAGTTCATACAACAAACCAAAGTTGTGCGCGGCTTCCAGCCCCGAGTCAGACAGCACCACAAAATCCAGCTCGTTCTTTTGCCGGGTAGTGAGCGAGTTATCCGGGTTCTGAGGTGATATCGCCACCAATTGCGCGCCCTGGCCTTGAATCTGCGCCAGATGACGCTGCCATTCGCGCAGTTCCAGATTGCAATACGGACACCAGCCACCGCGATAAAAGGTCAGTACCAGCGGCCCTTGCTGCCAAAGCATCGACAAGTTGACACGCTGGCCGTTTACATCGGCCAGCGCCACATCCGGCACCCGCTGGCCGACACCCAGTGCGCGCGCTTCGATACCGCTGGCTTTGAGCGCGGCAATAGCTTGATCCATGGTTTGCAGAACCGGGGGGTTGGCTTTTTTCATAAAGGCGTTTTTCATTTCATTGAGTTGGGAGCGCAAAGTAGTCATGATGTTCTTTCCTGGTTTTCGTTAAATTCGGGCATGCCGGGATGGCTGTTGGGCTGACGCTATCAGCGCTAACCATGAAGCCATTATGATTCATTCCAATTTAATGCGTTAGATCGAAAAAACGACTATCATTTATGCACAATTGGAATAAATGGAGAAAGTATGGATCGCTTGCAAGCTATGGAAACCTTTGTACGGGTAGTGGAGAGTGGCAGCTTTTCTGCAGTGGCGCGTGAGCAAAACAGCGCCCAAAGCATGATCAGCAAGCAAGTGGCAGCACTGGAAGCCCATCTGGGGGCCAAACTGCTGACCCGCACCACCCGCAAGCTGCAACTCACAATTGATGGCGAACGCTATTTTGAGCAAGCGCGACGGCTGGTGGCCGAAGTCAGCGAGGCCGAAGCCACCTTCAAACGCGGTGAGCAAGAATTAAAAGGCTTGCTGCGGGTGGCAGCCGCAGTGGGATTTGGCCGCCTGGTTTTACTGCCGCTGGTGCAAAGCTTTTTGGCGCAACACCCGCAGGTGAAAATTGATTTGAAGCTCAATGATGGTTTTGTCGATTTGATCGGTCAAGGCGTCGATATCAGCGTGCGGGTCGGTGATCTGGCCGACAGTTCGCTGATTGCGCGCCGCATTGGCACTGCACGCCGGGTTTTGCTGGCCAGCCGCGATTACTTTCGTCAAACACCCGGCGACACGGCGCAGTTGCGCCACCCACAGGATTTACTGGCGCATAACTGCATCGTCTATACCGGGCTGACAACCGGCAATGAATGGACTTTTATCGCTGGCGCGGGTGCCAATGCGCCGGTCGATACCCAATATACGATTCATGCCAGTGGCAACTTGCAAACCAACAGTTCGGAAATCATCCGCGCGGCCATCATCAGCGGCATGGGGATCAGCTATTCCCCCACCTGGTTGTTCGAGCGCGAACTTGCCAGCGGCGAAGTACAAATCCTGCTGCCGGACTGGCTGGCCCGGCCGGTACCCATTCACCTGGTCAGCCCGCCACAACGGCGCAATGCGGCCAAGGTGCGCGCCTTTGCCGAGCACGTGGCACAACATCTGCGGTGATTATTTACGCCCGGCCTCATGCACCATGACACGCATATCAAGCCAAAAAAATTTAAGATAAGAAATTCAACATCAAAACATTGCTTTATTTAACAACTTTCTTGCCTGCTGCAAAGTTTGCCGCATTCCGGTATACTTCTGGCCCTATGCCATCTTCCCTCCTTTTCATTATCGCCTCACTGATCTGGGGCTCGACCTTTTGGGCCATCACCCAGCAACTTGGTACGGTGCCACCTGCGGTCTCGGTCGCCTATCGCTTTGGCCTGGCCGCACTCACGCTATTCATCGTCTGCAAAATACGCGGTGACCGCCTGCAACTGCCGTGGTCCTTACAGCGCTGGCTGATGTTGCAGGGCTTTGCCTCGTTTTCACTCAGTTATATCTGCACTTATAGCTCGGAACAATATCTGGTCTCGGCACTGGTTTCGGTATTATTTGCACTGATGATTATCTGGAGCCCGCTGGCCGAACGCCTGTTTTTCGGCAAACCCCTTACCTGGCGCATCTGGTGCGCAGCCCTGATCGCGATCAGTGGTGTGGTGATGCTATTCATGCCCTCGATCAGCAGCAATTTGAAAAGCATGGATCGCCACCATACCGGCAACTTCCTGCTCGGCCTGGGTCTGGCTTTGGTTGCCACCTTTGCCAGCACCGGTGGCAATTTGATCGTACACCAGATCCGCAAACAGTCTGACAATGTGTTGCTCACCATGGCCTGGGCCATGGCCTGGGGCACGCTCTGGATCAGCCTGTATGCCAGCCTGACCGGACAAAGCTGGGTGCTACCACCCAGTTGGTCTTACTGGCTGTCACTGTTGTATTTATCCTTATTCGGTTCCGTCATTGCCTTTGCCTGTTATTTCATATTAATACATCGAATTAGCACGCAAAAAGCGGTTTACATTGGTGTGATTACACCGATTATTTCAGTGCTTTTATCGATCCAACTGGAACATTATCGCCCCGGTGCCATTGAGTGGTCAGGTATGGCATTATGTCTGGCGGGCGTAGCCTGGGCCATGAAAGGCGATTCGACCAAGCCAGCAGTCGAATCCACCGGGGCGGCCGAATCCAGTGGCGCTGCCGAATCCACCAAAGCTGTCGAACCTACCCCTATTCCGATCAACTTATCCAAAAATCCGGAGCCATCATGAAACAATTCTCCATCCGTCCAGTCCAGCCTACCGATGTGTCAGCCGTCATGGGCATGATCCGGGAATTGGCGGAATTTGAAAAACTGAGCCATTTGTGCGTTGCCACCGATGACATGCTGCACAACGCGTTGTTTGGCGACAAACCCAGTTGCGAATGCCTGGTCGGCTGGGAAGATGACAAACAAATCGCCTTCGCCCTGTACTATCACAATTACTCCACCTTCGTCGGCCAGCAAGGCCTGCATCTGGAAGACTTGTTCGTCAAGCCAGATTACCGCAGCACTGGCTACGGCCGCGAAATCCTGGTCGAACTGGCGCGCATCGCCATGAAACGCAACTGCGCCCGTTTTGAATGGGCGGTGTTGAACTGGAATGAAACCGCCATTGATTTCTACGCAGGTCTGGGTGCCGAAGTGTTGCCGGACTGGCGCATTTGCCGCGTCAGCGGTGCCGAGCTGGAACATCTGGCACGCTAAATCTTGCCACCAGGATCCCGCTGACAGAAACACCACCTTGTCTTGATACGTCGAAAAGAAGCATATAACTCAATGAGTTATATGCCTTCCCGATTTATACCGGGATACTCAGGTTGGTAACCGTGCCTCCTGAATCAGAAAATTTCGCCCATGTGATTGACATCTGTTACCTTGCATGATAACGTCAGTTTGCAGTTTGTGGCGGTAGGCGTGCCCCACGTAAAATACATAAAACGCCAAACTGAAATATTGTGGCGGTAGGATGGCCCCACGCGAAATAGTAAAAATATCCAAACAGAATTAACTGCCAAAAAACACCCCGAAAGGGGTTTTTTTTTGGTCTGTCGAAAGTGCGGCCGATGCAACTTATTAAGCTGGATCCCTCCTTTCACCAAGACCATACCCATTTGGTTCAAGCGCTTGATAACCATGGTGGCACATGGCAACCTGGCAAAACCAGAGGATATGGGATCGTCCTGATATCAATTGGCAATTTAACCTTTGGCATTCCGCTCAGGAGCAATATTCAGCATAAAGCAGCCTATTTAACGGCTAGAAATTCCCCTGCCGGGAATGGACCACCCTATGGCAAAGGACTGGATTTCTCCAAAGCGCTCCTCATTTCCAATCCATCTTACATTTCAACTGAAATATTCAAGATCCCACCTGACGAACACAAGAAGCTGGCATCGAAACAGGCATATATCTATGCCATAAGCAGATGCGACAAGAACATTCTTAACAGCAACGAATATCGCCATACCACACTGCAAAATTATCATATCGCGTTAGGCATTCAGGCGAGAAGATCACGTCATCGTCACAAATTCAATCGCCATTGATTGCCGGTAGTTACGCCCCTCCTTTGTTCCCACGCCAGCCAACCACCGGGATCAGCTTTATGACCGGGATTTGCCAAGCCACAATGGTCAATTCAAATTGTTAAATACAACGATTCGCAAAAGACACAATTGTTTTTCGCAAGTCCTTGAAATTTCGATGGATTTTAGCTATACTCTCTTTTTTTCCAATTTTGGAAGTATTTAAGGAGTGGGTTATGGCACGTGTATGCCAAGTTACCGGGAAGAAGCCGATGGTCGGCAACAATGTTTCCCATGCAAACAATAAAACCAAGCGTCGTTTTTTGCCTAATCTGCAAAATCGCCGTATTTTCGTCGAATCGGAAAATCGCTGGGTGTCGTTGCGCCTGTCGAACGCTGGTCTGCGCGTGATTGACAAAATCGGCATTGATGCCGTTTTGGCTGATATGCGCGCCCGTGGCGAGAAAATCTAATTAGCAGAATAAAGGAACCACATCATGGCGAAAACAGGCCGCGACAAAATCAAGCTGGAATCGACTGCAGGCACGGGTCATTTCTACACCACCACCAAAAACAAACGCACGATGCCCACCAAAATGGAAATCATGAAGTTTGACCCGAAGGCACGCAAACACGTCGCCTACAAGGAAACCAAAATCAAATAATTGCCCCGGCAGTTTTTTGATCTGGATAAAAAAAGCCGCTTCTGCGGCTTTTTTTACGACTTTTTTACAGCTTTTTTACAGCTTTTTTTCGCATGTCTGATAGCGATAACGGTTGCGGCGGGTTTGCAACCAGGCCCGCCGCAACCGTTCACAGCCGATCAAATCAACACATTAATAATCGCATTGCCAATCCCGATCAAGGCCGCACCAGAAATCAAACCAGCGCAAATCGGTTCACAACCTTCCACCCAGAAATCATGGCCTTTACTGCCGGGTGTGCTGTTTTTGCGGCCCATCCACCAGAATATCGCCGCACCCAGCCACATCGCCAGACAGGAATCGGGTGGCAGGATCACACCCAGGCCAATCGACACCGCCGACAAGGGAAAACGCCCCTTGGTGAAGATGCGGGCCAGTTCAATCACGGTGGCAGCCACGGCGGCGACGATGATGCCGACGATCGCCGAGCTTGGCAAGCTGCTGAAGCCCTTGGCGATCAATTCGGCCACGCCTTTCCACTGCATGGCGCCAGGGAAGGCAAACTTGTCGGAAACGATGGTGGCGGTGGAACGCACGCCATCCGCATCAGGTGGCAAGAACAGCAGGAAGTACAGCGGCACGCAAGCCAGCGCCCCAGAGAAGATGCCGATAATATGGCCTATCGCCTGTTGTCTTGGCTTTGCGCCCAGCATATAGCCGGGTTTGATGTCGGACAACAGATTGGACGCATTCGACGCCACTTCCGCCGTCATGCCCGCAGGGATCAGGTTATTGGCCGGGTTGGTATTATCGATGGCCCCCATGCTGAACTGCGTGATCTTGGACAGCGTGCCAGTGGGCGTCCACGAGGTCAAGGCCATGGCGTTGGCACAAATAATGGTCAGGATAAACACCAGCGGCAAGGTGATGATCGACATCATCCACGGTACGCCAAAAAATTCATGAGTGGTCCAGGCCGCCAGAATGCTGAAAACCGGAATGCCGATGTAAGAAATGATCAGTGGCACTTCAATATGATCAAGAATGGTGCTGGTCTGATCGGGCACCTTTTTGGCTTCCGATTTTTTAAACAGACTGGTGAACAGTTCCGGCTTGGCAGCCAGGCTGATGAAAGAGGCCACCACCATCATCGATACGGCCCACCACAAACCCCATTGGTTGACGATTTCGGTACGCGAAATCGGCACCAGTTTGCCACTCGGGGCGATGCGTTCAATAATATCGCCACGCTGGATCATCCACGGGGCCAGGAACACAAAATTGATGATCGCGCCCAGCAACACGCTGCTGGCAACCCGGATCCCCATCAGGCCGCCCACGCCCAGCATGGCCGCATCCAGGGTGAAGCGCAAGCCGAGCGCACGGAAATCGGTACCCAGAATTTTGGGGATCAGCCAATCAAATTTCACCGCAGCAGCGTAATAATATGCATCCACCCGCTCCTGAAAATGCCAGGCTTCCTTCATGTCGGCCCATTTATCCATGCGCAAAATCTTGAACTGGATCAGTTTCATCCAGCCATCGCTGGTGATCATTTGATACAGTGCCGTCCACATGGCCGTCAAACCCATCAGGCGCGCCTTGTACATGCCGCTGGCCGCTTCACCGGTATACACCGCATCAAGCACCACACCGCAGGCCCGCCCTTCCGGGAACGGCAATTGATCTTCATTGATGAAGCGCCGCTTCATCGGAAAGGCCACCAGCACGCCCAAAATAGAGCAAATACTCATCCACACCACCAGATGCCACCAACTGACCACGGTGCCGCTGATCAGCATATAGGCTGACAACACGGTATTGAGTGGCATGGTCATGTAACCGGCTGCGGTGGCAATCGATTGGGTGCAGTTGTTTTCAAGAATGGTGAAATCTTTGGCCAGGCCCAGATTGGCCAGGATTTTAAAAATTGCAAAGGCCAAAATCACCGAGGTCAAGCCCACCCCGATGGTGATACCGGTTTTGGCACCGATATATAAAGCGGTGGCAGACAATATGCCGCCCAGCATAAAGCCGGTAAAGGCGGAGCGCAGGGTCAGTTGCGCCATATCGCCACGGTAGATATTGGCAAACCACCATTCGTCCTTTTGGGCG
>JBDLSU010000868.1:0-6459 GCA_039799405.1 Pseudomonadota bacterium
TTTTGCCTTGCCCAAGTGGCGGGATGGCCTTACCATGGGCCAATCTGCCACCTTTTTCCACCGCACCATGACCCCGATCCGCTTACAGCCGCAACACGCCGCCCAATACCGCCAGTTCATGCTGGACGCTTACGCCATCCACCCGGATGCCTTCACCTCCACCGTGGCAGAGCGCGCCAGCGCGCCGCTCAGCTTCTGGCAAACGCGCATGGCCGGGGGCGAGGCCGCCAGCGATGTGGTTTTCGGGATCTTTACTGGCACCGATGCGGCGCAACTGGCGGGCGTGGTCGGCCTACAGTTTGCAAGCCGCGAAAAGGTGAAGCACAAAGCCCACCTGTTTGGCATGATGGTGGCACCGCAGATGCGCCACCGGGGGCTGGGCGACGCTTTGGTGCAAGCAGCGCTGGATTACGCCGCAACCCGGCCCGGGGTCAAGCTGGTGCAGTTGACGGTAACGGATGGCAACCGGGCGGCGCAGGCTTTGTATGCGCGTCATGGTTTTGTGGCGTTTGGGCTGGAACCGATGGCGGTTAGCGTGGGGGATGGGTTTGTGGCGAAGTTGCATATGTGGCGAGCGCTTTAGCAAGCGAGCCCACAATTGAAAAGGGCCAGGTTAATCCCGGCCCATTCATCAAACATGATCAAGCAAATCGTGAATCTGTCTTGATCTTTAACACGGCTTACTTCGGAATCGCCCCCTCCACGCCCTTCACATAAAAGGTCATGCCCTTCAAATCCTTGTCTTCCATGGCCTTACCCGCGCCCACTATTTCTTTACCCACCTGATCGACAAACGGCCCCTGGAACGGATGCAATTTGCCGTCTTTGATGGCGGCTTGTTTTTCGGCCAGCAAGGCTTTTACCTCGGCGGGCAAATCGTCCGCCACCGACACCATATTGATCGCGCCTTCTTTAATGCCCCACCAGGTTTGCCCGGCTTGCCATTTGCCTTCCAGCACTTCACCCACCACCTTGGTGTAATACGGTGCCCAGTTGATGGCGGCGGAACCCAGATGGGCTTTGGGGCCGTTTTTCGACATGTCGGAATCCCAGCCAAAGGCCTTCACGCCTTTTTCTTGCGCCGCTTGCAGGGTGGCCGGGGAATCGGTGTTTTGGATCAGCACATCCACGCCCTGATCGATCAGGGCCAGTGCGGCTTCACGTTCCTTGCCCGGATCAAACCATTTGTTGACCCAGACTGCGCGGGTGGTGATTTTGGGATTGCTCGACAGCGCGCCCAGGGTGAAGGCGTTGATGTTGCGGATGACTTCGGGAATCGGGATCGAGGCTACCACGCCCAGCTTGTTGCTCTTGGTCATTTTACCGGCCACCACTCCTGCCAGATACGCCCCTTCATAGGTGCGAACATCGTAAAACGCCATGTTGGGGGCGTTTTTAAAGCCGGTGGCGTGTTCAAACTTCACATCCGGAAAGGCTTTGGCGACTTTTAACATCGGTTCCATATAGCCGAAGGTGGTGCCGAAAATGACCTTGTTACCCTGGGTGGCCAGATCGCGGAAAACGCGCTCGGCGTCAGCGCCTTCGGGTACGTTTTCAACGATGGTGGTTTTGATCTTGGTGCCGAATTTTTCTTCGATGGCGGTACGACCCTGGTTATGGGCGAAGGTCCAGCCTGCGTCACCGACCGGGCCAACATAGACGAAGGCCACCTTCAATGGCTCACCCGTTGCGGAAGCGGCGGCACTGGCTACAGCGGCTGCCGGGGCGCTTGCGGCGGCGCTGCCAGCGGCGGATTCGGCGCTCTTGGGTGCGTCTTTGGGGCTACAGCCGAACAGCGCCATTACCAGCGCCAGGGCCGACAGGGGCTGCCAGCGCGCCAGCTTTACCATGGGAAGTGCAAATTGCATGATTACATCCTTTCAGGTCTATAAAAAATATCGGTCAAGCAATGCCGGAAAAATTTACGGTGCAGGCACGCCAGTGCGCCATTGCGGCCAGTTTTTGAGAATATCGTTAATCACCAGGCCACCGGTCAGATACAGGTTTTGGGTCGAAATGCCGAAACCGCCGCCGTCGGATTTGAGCGAATCAAAGGCGCTCTGGCCCGGATGCGGCCGGTCAAAATTGATGCCGGTGCGCAGCACCATCAGACGCTTCAAATCAACCTTGCCGGCATGGGCGGCGCGTTGCAGTGCATTGTAGGTGGCGTTGTCTTCTTGCTGGGTGGTGCAGTACACGCCTTTGCCATCGGTCATCAGGCCGGTCCAGTCACGCGCGTGTTGGCCCAGTTTGTGGCCGTGCCACCAGGTGTCGCCACCCAGGGTGTCGCACTGGATCACGCTGGGCAAGGCGCGTGCGGCTTTTTCTTTGTACAGCTTGCGGTAGGCGGCGGCTTTGGGGTCGTCTTGCAGCTTGGCGTTTTTAGTCAGGGCCAACACTTTTTGCAGCAAGGCTTCGTCCAGTTGTGCCACTTCGGTGCGGTAGTCCAGCTTGGGTTTGACGCCCGGGCCTTTGCTGAAAATGCCAAAATAGCCGGCTTTCCAGCCCTTGGGCATTTCGCGCGCATCAATTTCATGCGCAATGCCCACGTCAACCAGATAGCGCGACCAGGTGGCAGTGCCGATGGTGCCCATGGCCGGGTCGATACCGGCCACCCCGGCGACCATGAAATACGTCTGGCGTAAATCAAATTGCGGATCGAGCGTCAGCGCCATCGTTGATGCGGCCGCATTGGCGTGGCCCATGCCTGCTTGCAACAGGCAAACATCATCGGCATTACACAACATACGCGGCTCGAATTCGGCTTCCTTGCTGCCTTGCGCCAGACCCGGCACCGTCATGCTTTGGGTCAAGCCCAGCGGTTTGATGAAGGGTTCAGCTTCCGGGCCGAACATGGCAATCACCACCACTTTGAGCGGGCGGGCCGGGCTTGGCACTTCTGCCGCTATACTGTTGATACTGGCCGAGGCAAGGCACAAGCCGCCCAGCGCGATTTTCCATATTTGATGCATGATTTATCCTTTTTTGCTATTTGCTTTGGTGCCAGCCTTGGGCTTGGTTTTGGCGGTTTGTTGATGCCAGGCTTCCAGAAACGCCAGGGTAACTGCGGCTTCATTGGTTTCAGCCAGGCCACTGCCAAAGAATGTACCGACTTCTTTAAAATCATGCCCCCCCGCCAGGTCAGAAACACTACGGAAAGCAATGTAGGGCACGCGGTTGGCGTGTGCCACATGGGCCAGCGCGGCGGTTTCCATGTCCACCACTTCGGCTTTCAGGGTTTCGTATAAATATTCGCGATAATCGGCATTGGCCAAAAACGCGGTGCCAGAGACGGCACGGCCACCGACCTTGATTTGCGGCTGATGGCTGACGCACAGCTTGGGATCTTTTTCACTGCATTGCAGCAGCTTGGGCTTGATGCTGCGCGCAATCGCCAGCATCCGGGCATCGGCTTCGTAATCGAA
Source organism: Pseudomonadota bacterium (assembly GCA_039799405.1). Classification (GTDB taxonomy): domain Bacteria; phylum Pseudomonadota; class Gammaproteobacteria; order Burkholderiales; family Burkholderiaceae_D; genus CAMBDR01. The sequence continues at coordinate 3,426 of JBDLSU010000868.1, forward strand.
ACGGTATTCGCCCTGCGGTGCATTGCCGCTGTGCATGAGGAAGTTATCGCGCAAGAACAGGCTGCCATTGTTTTTGCCATCCAGCCCATGCAGTTTGAACCCGGCACGCGGCTTGCCGCCTTCAGTCGCCAGTTGCAGCCCGAGGCAGGACACATCACCTTCTTTGCCGCATGGTGCCGGAATGGTGGCATCACCGTTCCAGTACACTTCCATCGGCATGGCCCAGCGCTCCGGCACCATCACATCGCCGACATGGTTGGCCGGATTCACGCCACCGGCAATGCCGCTCATGATCAGGCGTTCGATATGGAAGTGATCCAGCATGAGCTGGGTATTCATGGTGGCATTGATCATGCTGACGCCACTCAACACAATCACCACCGGATTGCCGCGCAAGATGCCGGTGGTATAGCGGTTGCCATTAATCAGCCAGACTTTGCGCTCACGGGTTTGCTCCAGCAAAATGTCGGCTTCGGCGCCGAAAGCGGACACAATGCCGATGCGTGGTGTGCATTCCGACAAGCAGCGGGCAGCCTTCCCTGCGCCCGCTTGTGCCGCAGGTGCTGCACTCACTTGCGAAGCGCCCAGCACCGACAATAATACCGCGCACAACCGTGGCACCAGGCCAGTACCGAATTTGCCTGCCAGGCTGCTGCTGATTTTGCTTCCAACAGAAGCTGTAAAAAAAGATGCCATCAAATTTTCCTTAAATTGGCGCGGTGCTTCAGCCCGCATGTTGCACTAAAAATGCTGCTACTTCGGCCCGCTGCGGAATCGAGCTTTGTGCCCCCAGCCGGGTCACGCTGATCGCCGCTGCGGCCTGGGCGGTGGCACAAGCGTCGGTCAAACTCTGGCCCCGGCCCAGGCCCACCGCCAGCGTGCCGACGAAGGTATCACCCGCTGCGGTGGTATCCAGCGCCTGCACTGAAAACGAAGGCAATAGCCGCATCCCTGAAGCGCCATCAGCAGCTTGCTGCTTGAACGCCAGCAACACCCCCTGTGCGCCCAGCGTAACCACCACTTGCCTGGCCCCACGGGCAAGCAATTTTTGTGCCGCTTGTCCGGCAGCGGCACTATCCGGCACCGCGATACCACTCAGTTGCGCGGCTTCGGTTTCATTCACAATCAAATAATCGACCTGCGCCAGCAAGGCGTCGCTCAAATCCTGTACCGGGGTCGGGTTGAAAATGACCGGCACACCGGCCTGATGCGCGATGCTGATGGCCTGCTCCACCCCGGCCAGCGGCGTTTCCAGTTGGCACACCAAAAAGTCAGCCGCGCGGATCATCTCAGCCTGCGCTGCCACTTCGGCCGCACCGATGCAGGCATTGGCCCCGGCTGCCAGCACGATGGAATTTTCCCCGCCATCATCGACCAAAATCCCGGCCACACCAGTCGCCACACCCGGCACTGCCTGCACGGCGGCGATATCAATGCCATCCTGCGCCAGCGTCTGGCATAACTGTCGGCCCATGGCGTCATCGCCGACCCGTGCCAGCAAACTCACCTGCGCACCCTGGCGTGCCGCCGCCACCGCCTGGTTTGCGCCTTTGCCACCGGAAACTTGCAAAAACTGGTGGCCGCTGATGGTTTCGCCCTTGCCCGGCATGCGCGGAGTGCGAAATACCAGATCCATATTCACGCTGCCCAAAATGACGATGCGTGGCGCGTCCTTGTTGCTGTTATCCATTAATGCGCTCCTGCTTTTTTACGATTGCGATACATGTCAATAATCACCGCCACCACAATCACCAGCCCGGTAATGATGCGTTTGGTCGGGTCGGATGCACCAAGCTGGGCCAACCCGGCTTCCAGCACCGAAATAATCAAGACCCCGATAAAGGTATTCACCACCGAACCGCGCCCGCCCATCAGGCTGGTGCCACCGATCACCACGGCGGCAATCACTTGCAATTCCATGCCAGCGGCGGAATTCGGGTCGGCCGCTTCCAGCCGTGCCACCTGAAAGCTCGATGCCAGCGCCGCCAACAAGCCGAGCAAGGCAAACACCGCCGTTTTGGTCGGGCGCACCCGCACCCCGGCCAGCCGCATCGCTTCTTCATTGGTGCCGATGCCGATCATATAGCGACCGAACACGGTATAACTGAGTACGATTTGGCCCACCACCACCACCAGCATCGCAATCAAAAACGCCGGTGAAATGCCGAGCAACACTGGCGAGTTCAAAAACGCCACCGCCTCCCCTACGTATTTGGTGCGCGAATCAGTCACCAGGTAGGCTGAGCCACGGGCAATTTCCAGCATGCCGAGTGTGACGATAAAGGATGGCACCGACCATATCACCGATACCAGGCCGTTGATGGTGCCGCACAACAAACCCAGCGCCAAGGCCAGCATGGCGGCAGCGGCAAAGCTCCATTGCCAATCGACCATCGCCAGACTCAATACGCCCCCCGCCAAGGCCAATACCGAACCAACCGACAAATCAATGCCGCCGATAATCATCACATAGGTCATGCCAACGGCCATCACGGTGAGGGCCGGAATCTGGTTAGCGATGGTGCTAAAGGTATTGCTGGTGAAAAAGTACTGGCTGCGCAAGCCGAAAAACAGCACCATGCCCGCCAATACCGCCACCAGCCCGAGGTAGGGTTTGAGCATTTGCCAGAGCGGATTGCTTGCTGCAGAAGCGCTGGCCGGGTTTGCGTTTTGGGTCATGAATTGGGTCTCCGATAATCTTTGGATTGCTCTTGATTGCTCTTGATTGGTCTTGATTGCTCTTGATTGGTCTTGATTGCAGTTGCTTACGCTTGCTGGTCGTTGGGTTGATTGGTGGCGATAAAACCGGGTCAAGCCGCCGCTTGCGCCATATAGCCACTGAATGCTGCCTGCAAAATCGCATCCTGGGTGGCTTGTTCGCGGCTAAAAGTTTGCACCAGTTGCCCCGCGCTCATCACACCGATGCGGTCACTCAGCAGCAGCAATTCAATCAAATCTGACGACACCACCACCAGCGCCTTGCCTTGCGCCGCCAGTTCGGCCATCAATTTATAAATTTCAAACTTGGCCCCCA
>JBDLSU010000869.1:0-10515 GCA_039799405.1 Pseudomonadota bacterium
ATTCAATCAATTTGGATGATGCAGTTTGTTTGCCTGCCGCCCGGGGGAAGTGCTTCTGGGCGCAAGGGCACCGGCACTAGGTATATTCGCCCCAGGTTACCAGACGCATCAGTCCCAGATAGCCCCAGAACGCCACTTCATACCAGGCGCGCCGATACCAGGGGAGTTGGTCAAAATCGCGCAGGCTGATACGCGGGCTGATTTCTGCAGCGGCGGCAATGTATTGCCTTAACTGGTCGGCAAAATCGCTGTCGCGGATGACCAGATTGGCTTCCTGATTTAAAAACAGGCTCAGTCCGTCACAATTGCTTGACCCTACGGTGGCCCAATCATCGTCAATCACGGCCACTTTGCCATGTAATTGGCTGATCTGGTATTCGCGCACCTCGACGCCACTTTTTAACAGGCGCGGATAAAACGCCCGGGCGACGGCATCTTGCAACGCGAACTGTCCGGTGCCCAGCACCAGCGTGACGCGCACGCCCCGTTCTGCTGCTTTGGTGAGCGCGCGCCTGAGCTTGCGCCCGGGGGCAAAGTAGGGCGTGGCCAGCCACACGCTATGGCGGGCATTGCCCAGTGCTTGCAGGTAAGCGCGCTGGATGGTATTGCGATTGGCCCAGTTGTCGCGTACCGCGAAGCTGGCGGCGGGTGGTCTGGTGGGCAGCAGGGGCTGGCTGCGTTTGAGCTGTCGTGCCAGGCGCAAGCGTTCGATCCAGCTAATGTGGCCCAGCCTGGCCCAGTGAACCCGGGTGTCAAGCCAGATGCGGTGTACCAGCGGCCCCTCGATTTGAGCGGTAAAGTCCCAGCGTGGCGCACTAAGTTTTTTCTCCGGGTCAAAATCACAGATGTAGTCGCTGTTCAGGTTCATGCCGCCGACAAAGGCGATGCGTTGATCAATGACGCACAGTTTGCGATGGGTGCGGGTCAGTCCGTGCCAAAACCATGGGTTGAAGGTGCGGTGGCTGACGCCACTGGTGGCAAAGCTCTGGCGCAAACTGCTTATGCGCTCGCGTCCGGTGCCATGCCAATCGCTGATGACATACACAAGTACCCCGCGCTGCGCCGCCTGTTGTAATGCCCGTTGAATGGCCTGCCCAACGTCATCCGCGCTGAAAATATAGGTTTCCAAAATGATTTCGCTGCTGGCATTTTCTATGGCACCCAGCAAGGCCGGGTGGAATTGCTCACCGTTGTGCAACAAGGTGAGCTGGTTGTGGCTGAAAAAATGCAGGGCAGGCATCGGGGGGGGGCTTCGATCAGGCAAGTCAGGTTTGCGTCAATTGCAAACTGGCAACGATGGGGGCATGGTCAGACAGTTTGGCCCACTGGCTGCCATGTAATACCTGGGCCGATTCCACGGTAAATCCGCGCACGTAGATCCGGTCCAGCCGCAGCCACGGCAAAAGCGCCGGGAAGGTGCGCGCCGGTGCGGGTAGTGCTTGCGCTTGCCGCCGTAAGGCCGCACCCAGGCGTGGGCCACTACGGCGTTCGTCAAATACTTCGATCACCGATAACTGCTCACGCAAGGGCTGACCCAGTTGGTTGCGCCAGTCGTTGAAGTCGCCTGCAATGATGACAGGCTCATCACCGCGGGCGGTGCTGCGTACCATCTCGATCAACGCCTGGGTTTGCAGTGCCCGACCTTTGGCAAACAGGCCAAAATGCACCACATAACAATGCACCGGGCCAATCCGGCTTTCCAAAATGCAATGCAATACACCGCGTTGTTCCAGCGTGTGGGTAGAAACATTGCGGTTATTGGTTTCGATGATGGGTAAATTACTCAATAGCGCATTGCCATGGTGGCCATGCAAATACACCGCATTCATGCCATAGGCCGAAAGATGGGTATCCCCAGCCAGAAATTCATGCTGCGCTTGCTCGGGCCAGTGCTTGCCACCATGGCCGGGATCGCCATATTGGGCGGCGTGGTGATCGTGCCGTCCTTGCACTTCCTGCAAAAAAACAATGTCTGCGCCCAGGCCATGAATGGCTTGCTTGAGCGCATGCACTTGTGGCAAGCCGCGCAGGGCAGAGACGCCTTTGTGGATATTGTAGGTGGCAATGCGCAGTTTCATGGGGGCGGGTTTATCCTGATAATCCTGGTTTTTTTGGCATGAGAAAATTCATCGAATCGCCAAACTGGGCGGTGGCACCGCTGTCGAGTTCGAGAATGCGCAGCAATGGTTTGAACACGGCATAGCGGTTGGCAGTTTTGCGCACATATTCCAGCACCATCGGAATATCGCTTAAGTAATGATCTTTGCCGTCGCGATGATGCAGGCGGGCGAAAATGCCGAGGATTTTCAAATGGCGTTGCAGCCCCATCCATTCAAAATCCTGGTAGAAGCCATCGATATCCGGATTAACTGGCAGACCGATGCGCTTGGCCGCTTCCCAATAGCGTACCGCCCAGTCGAGTACCATTTCTTCATCCCACTCTATATAGGCATCGCGCAGCAGCGAGACCAGATCGTAGGTGATCGGGCCATATACCGCATCCTGAAAGTCCAGAATGCCGGGGTTGCCAGGGTGGAGCACCATCAGATTGCGCGAATGAAAATCGCGCAGGGTAGTGACCTGGGGTTGCGCCAGCGCCCGCGCCAGCAAGGCATCGAAGATTTTATCCAGTTCGGCTTGTTGTTTGGCGCTCAGGGTCAGGCCCAGATGCTTCTCCAGATACCATTCCGGGAACAGCTTGAGTTCTCGCAGTAAAAAGGCGCGGTCGTATTCCGGAAATACCCCGGGCTGGCTGGCGCGCTGAATTTTCAGCAGTGCAGCAATTGCATCCATATACAGTTGATGCGCGCTGTCGGGGCTGAGTTGGTGCAAATAAGTGGTATTGCCAAAATCGCTGATCAATAAAAAGCCTTGCTCATGATCGTGCGCCAAAATTGCTGGCACCGACACGCCGGTTTCAGCCAGAATCTGCGCCACGTTGGCAAAGCGCGCACTGTCTTCTTGCGGCGGCGGTGCATCCATCGCGATCACGCTGGCACCATCAAAGGTATCGATGCGGAAATAGCGACGGAAGCTGGCGTCGCTCGATGCCGCGCGCAGGGAGTCGAGTTTGAGCGCAGGAAAGCTGGATGACTGTGGCAAATTGCTCAGCCAATTTAGTAATTGTTGATGGCGGGGTGTGGATTGCATATTAAAAAAGTAATAAAACCAGCTAATCGGGGCGGTGAGTCAGTAAAAACACGAGTCTGACTCAAGATTCTCATATAATACGGGATTCCCTATTCAAGCGGCACCGCATCGCGAATTTTCATGAGCTGGTTACCTGCATATTCAACGCCTGTCCAATTATTACGAGTTTTGACGACGCTCCTGACCGCGTCGTCAATCCCCATGCTCGGCTATGCACAAGCGCCAGTCAAGAAAAGCAAGCCGGCCGATAATAAAACCGCCCCGGTGACGGTGCAAGCGGAGCAAATTGGCGGGCGCGCTGACCGTGAAATCAAGCTCGATGGCGAGGTTGAACTGACGCGTGATAAAACCCGGATTTTGTCCGACAAAGCCGTGTATCGTCAGGTGGAAGACGAGGTCGATGCACAAAGCCGGGTTCGCATCTGGCGTAATGGCGATTATTTTACTGGCGATGAGTTAAAACTCAATCTGGATTCGGGTAAGGGCATGATGACCCATCCGACCTACAAGCTCGAATTGAATAATGCCCAGGGTGCAGCGCAACGGGTTGATTTTATTAATGAAAATGAAGCCAAAGTGGTCGAAGGCACGTATAGCTCGTGCGAAGGGCCAAATCCGGACTGGTATTTGAAGGTTGATACCCTGCACCTGGATACCGGACGTGAAATCGGCAATACTGGTAAAACCGTTATTTATTTCAAGGGGGTGCCTATTCTCGGTGCGCCCGCCATGTCATTTCCGCTGACGGGCGCCAGAAGTTCCGGCTTGCTGCCACCTACCATCGGTGCCACTTCAACCGGCGGTGGCGAATTAACTTTGCCGTATTACTTTAATATCGCGCCTAATCGCGATTTGACCCTGTACCCGAAGATCATTGCGCGTCGTGGTTTGCAACTGGCGGCCAATGCGCGCTATCTGGGTGAATCGTATCTGGGGGAAACCAACCTCGAATACCTGGCGGATCGCAAAACCCATAGCAACCGCTATGCCTTGTCGTCATTGTTTCGCCAGTCACTGAATCAATCCTGGTCGTATGGCTGGAACCTCAACCACGCTTCTGACAACGATTATCCGAGTGATTTTGCCAGTTCGCTGGCCACCAGTACCCGGCGGCAGTTGATTCGCGAAATTCGTAGCGATTACGCCACCCCCAACTGGAATGCTGCGATCCGACTGCAAAATTATCAAATTCTGCAAGACCCGGCCGCCTTGCCCGCTACCGTCAAAGGTGCCAATCCGAATGATCCAGCCGTAATTCTGGCCAAAACTTTGCTGGTGGATCGGCCCTACGACCGTCTGCCGCAAATTACTTTTCATAGCGGGCAACATGATTTGTCGGGATGGGACTGGTCGTTTGATGCTGAATTGACACGCTTTTGGCATCCGGACAAATTGCGCGCAGTGCGGCTGGTCGTCAATCCGCAAATTTCGTATTCCTATATCCGCAGCGGCTATTTCATCACGCCCAAGTTGTCGCTGCACGCCAGCAAATATCAGCTCGATGGCAGCGTCAGCCAGATTGGCAGCTATGCCACCAGCGCCAATCGGGTGTTGCCAACTGCCTCGCTCGATGCGGGCCTGGTGTTTGAACGCGATGCCTCGCTGTTTGGGCGCAAAGTGACGCAAACGCTGGAACCACGCCTGTTTTATGTGAATACGCCGTACCGCAACCAAAGCAAAATCCCCCTGTTTGATACCGCCGATACCAGCTTCAATTTTGCCCAGTTATTCAGCGAAAACCGCTTTACCGGGCAAGACCGTATCAGCGATGCCAACCAGTTGACGGCCGGTATTGTCTCGCGCTTTATTGAAGAATCCGGGGTCGAGCGCTTGCGCCTGGCCTTCGGTGAACGCTTTTATTTCCGCGATCAGCGCGTGGTACTGGATGATGCTTCGCCTGTGCGCAATGAAACGCGCTCCGATTTATTGCTGGCCGCCACTGGTCGCCTTTCGCAAAACTGGTCGATCGACGGTTCAATTCAGTACAACCAGAGCAGCCACAGCACCGTTAGCAGCAATTACGGGGTGCAATGGAAGCCGGGCGAAAAGCGCGTGATCAATTCTGAAGTGCGCTATTTGCGTAATAGCTTTGAGCAATTTAATTTATCCGGCCAATGGCCGCTGGCGCAGCGTGTATATGGGGTAGGGCGCATCGGTTATTCGCTGCGTGAACGGCGCACCACCGAGAGCCTGGCCGGATTTGAATACAACGCCGATTGTTGGGTATTACGTGCGGTGGTACAGCGTTTTGCTACCGCCACCCGGGACGCCACCACCAGCTTTTTTCTGCAACTGGAATTGAACGGTTTGTCCAAACTTGGGCCTAATCCACTGGAAGCCCTGAGCACGAATATTCCCGGGTATCAAAAGGTCAATCAGGCAGCGACCCCCGCGCCTTGATTGGGGCCATTATTTTCTTTCTTTAGTCAGTCTATGAATGCCATGAATTTGAATCAGCCATTATTAAAGCCGTTACGCCTCCTTCCCCTGGTAGTGATGCTGGCGCTGCCAGTCGGCACGCCTGCGCTGGCGCAGTCGAAAGCCACAACGCCGGTGCAGGCGGAAGTGATCGATTCAATTGTGGCGGTGGTCAATGACGAGGTCATCACCAATAGCGAATTGCAAGCGCGCATTGATGTGATTGTGCAACGCATGCGCGCCCAGAAAGCGCCGGTGCCCCCTGAGGCAGAATTGAAGCGGCAGGTGCTGGAGCGATTGATTGTTGAGTCGGCGCAAGTGCAATTAGCCAGGGAAGGTGGTTTGCGTACTGAAGACGCTTCGCTGGATCGTGCAATTGCGCGGGTAGCCGAGCAAAACAAATTGACGGTACAACAATTGCGCGATCAAATCGAGAAAGAGGGCTTTCCCTTTGCAGCCTACCGCGAAGATATTCGCAACCAGATTACCCTGTCACGCTTGCGTGAGCGGGAAGTAGATAACAAGGTAATTATTTCTGATGCCGAAGTTGATAACTATCTGACGGCCGAAGCGGTGAATGCGCAGACCCAGCAGGAATTCAATCTGGCACAAATTCTGGTGCGCATTCCCGAAAATGCTTCGGCTGAAGTAATCGCACAACGCCGTAAGAAGGCTGAAGAAGCCTGGCAGAAAGTGAATGCTGGTGGTGACTTCAGCAAGCTGGCCGCAACTTATTCTGATGCCAGTGATGCGCTGACCGGTGGTGATATGGGCTGGCGCAATCCGGATCGCTTGCCGCAGATTTTTTTCAATGCAGTTTTGAATGTCAAGGAAGGGCAGTTGGCACCGCTGGTCAAGAGCCCGAATGGCTTTCATATTCTGAAGGTTTTGGGAAAGCGCAGCTTGCCCTCGGTTGATGGTAGCAAACCCGCCAGCACGGCCATCCAGCAGACCCGTGCTCGCCATATTCTGATCAAGATCAATCAGGTGGTGTCGCAGGCTGATGCGCGCCGCAAATTGCAGGAAGTGAAAGAGCGTTTGCAAAACAAGGCCGCCAAGTTTGAAGAATTGGCGAAAACTTTTTCTAACGATGGTTCGGCCAGCAAAGGCGGTGATCTGGGCTGGCTATTCCCGGGTGATACCGTGCCGGAATTTGAAAAAGCGATGAATGATCTGAAGGTAGGGGAAGTCAGTGATCCGGTCGAAACCCAGTTTGGTATGCATTTGATTGAAGTAATGGAGCGCAAGACCGACGATGTGTCAAGCGAACGTAAACGCCAGGAAGCACGTCAGGCCTTGCGCGCGCGCAAAATTGAAGAAAATACCGAAGACTGGTTGCGCCAGTTGCGCGATCGCGCCTACGTTGAAATCCGGCTTGAAGGCAGCAAGTAATGTTCGCCAGTCCCGGCCTGGCAACCGCGCCTCTGGCATTGCCTTGTCTGGCAATCACCACGGGTGAACCTGCCGGGATCGGGCCGGAAATTTCCTTGCGCGCTGCCTTTGCTCTGCGTGATCAGGTGCGTTGCGTTTTGCTGGGCGATGCCAGTTGGCTGGCCTTGCTGGCACACGAGGTGGCACCGCAGATGCAAATCATGGCACTCAATGTCCAGGCCGTGCGTAACAGTGGCTTGCCGCATGTTGCCAACCCTGATTGCATCACCGTGATCGATTGTCCGGTTGCCGTACCAGTGCAAGCCGGACAACTGGATGCGCGCAATGGTAAAAGCGTATTGCAGATGCTGGACTTGGCGCTGGAAGGCATTGCGGCACATTGGTTTGACGGCATGGTGACCGCGCCACTGCAAAAAAGTACCATCAATCAGGCTGGCGTGGCATTTACCGGTCATACCGAGTATCTGGCCCAACAAACCGCAAGCGCCCAGGTAGTAATGATGTTGGCCGGGCCGCGAATGGCCGGGCCGCGAATGGCCGGGCCACGCATGGCCGGGCCACGCATGGCTGGAGCGCATGCCGATGCTGCAGAACAGTCGGGGTTGTTACGGGTGGCGCTGGCTACCACCCATTTGCCCTTGCGTCAGGTGGCAGAGTCAATCAGCCAGCCAGGCTTGCTGGCGGTGCTGCGGATTATTCATGCTGATTTGCAACGCTATTTCGGCTTGTCGGCACCGCGCATTCTGGTGACCGGCTTGAACCCGCATGCTGGTGAAAACGGCTATCTGGGGCGTGAAGAAATCGATATCATCGCGCCTGCCATTGCCCAGGCCCGGGCCGAAGGGATGGACGCACGTGGCCCGTTCCCGGCCGATACCCTGTTTCAGGACAAATATCTGGATCAGGCTGATTGCGTGCTGGCGATGTATCACGACCAGGGACTACCGGTATTGAAATATGCCAGCTTTGGGCAGGGCGTGAATATCACACTGGGCTTGCCTTTGGTTCGCACCTCGGTTGACCACGGTACTGCACTTGATTTGGCTGCACAAGGCATTGGTCTGGCCGATGCGGGCAGTATGGAGCAAGCTATCCGCTGTGCGATGATCATGGCATACCATGCAAAACAGTCAGGGCAAACTCCATCCAACGGCTTCAGGTAACAGGAATATGAGCAAACATATTGCACGCAAACGCTTCGGGCAAAACTTTCTGACCGATACCCTGGTGCTGGAAAACATTATCAGCGCAATTCGTCCCCAAGCGGGTGATGTGATGGTGGAAATCGGCCCTGGCCTGGCCGCCATGACGCGCCTGATTCTGACCCATCTGGCGCATATGCAGGTGGTGGAGCTGGATCGTGATCTGGTGGCACGCCTGCGCAAGCAGTTTCCTGAATCAAAACTGACGATCCATTCCGGTGACGCGCTGGCGTTTGACTTTGGTGCGCTGGCTCAGGGTAAAAAAATCCGGGTGGTTGGCAACTTGCCCTACAATATTTCCACGCCCTTGCTGTTTCACCTGGCGCAATTTGCCAGCGTGATTGAAGATCAGCATTTCATGTTGCAAAAAGAAGTGGTCGAACGCATGGTGGCGGAGCCGGGCAGTAAAGCCTTTGGTCGGCTTTCCGTCATGCTGCAATGGCGTTACCAGATGTCTTTACTGTTCATCGTGCCACCGCAAGCGTTTGATCCGCCGCCGCAGGTTGAGTCGGCCATCGTGCGCATGTATCCGCGCGCGCAGCCGCTGGCTTGTGATCAGGAAAAGCTGGAGCTGGTGGTGACCCAGGCGTTTTCCCAGCGTCGTAAAGTTTTGCGCAATTGCCTGGCTCCTTTGTTTTCAGAAAATGAATTGGTTGATGCCGGGATCGATCCTTCCTTGCGGGCCGAAATGATCAGCATGGAGCAATTCGTTGCCCTCAGCAATCGCTTGCAACAAAAATAAGAAACAATTCTCTCCCTTTTTCGGCTATCTTGTGCCCACGTCATGCTGCGGTCATCGTTTGGTCACGCCAGTGTCATGGTGCCTGCTTATGCTTGCACTCCCCGCCCAATCCTTGATTTGTCTTTTGTTCGCCAAATAATTTCCGGCGATTAAAGCCTATTTTATGATTTGAATTTTTCACATAAGCAAATGGGGGGTAATTGTATTTAAAACAAAAAAACCCGGATAATCCAAGATAATCCAAGATAATTCAAGATGATCCAAGGCAACCCAAGACAATCCAAGACAATCCATAACGAAGGACACCCGATGTTGAACTTTTACCGTACCATGCCACATGCCCCACGCCGCCTGGCTTTGTGCCTGTCCCTGGCGCTGTTGGCACTGCCTGGTTTGGCCAATGATAAATTCGCGCGTGATCACAGCGAATTTGAAGCCGCGTTGCATGTGCCGTTTCTGGCATCTGATGTATCCAATGGCGCTGCTGCCGAAGCGCGCCAATTTACCCTGCATTTTGATTATCCACGGGTGGCGCGCGAGCAAGCGGTGCTGTGGCGGGTGGACTTGCTCAGCCCCAGGGGCCAGGTGCTGCAACAATGGTACGGGATTGAATCCCTGCAACAAAAAGCTGCACAAGTAACTATCGCCTGGTCTGGCCGTATCAAGCAAACTTCCTTACCAGATGGCCTGTATCAGGTACGCTTGCATGCACGTGCGGTCGATGCTACCGAGGTCAGTCAGCGCGCTGCCGTGCCCGACGCGATGGTCGCGAGCATGCTGGCGGCACAACCGGATCAGGTGATGACGCAAACCTGGCCGATGCAATTGGGGCGGCCTTCCAACACCCGGATGCCAGCCTTTAACGCACTGCCGTCGGCACAGAACAGTGCCAATAGTGGCAGTAGCGCCAACAGCCTGGCAGTACCTGCCACCGGTTCCTTCCCTTACACCATCTACATGGGTAATTTGCACAGCCAGAGCAATCATTCCGATGGCGGTGGCAATCTGGCTACTTGTACCAGCTCCTTACCTGCCCAATCGGGCAGCTTTGGCCCGGCTGATGCGTATGCCTACGCCGCAGGCAAGGGCCTGGATTTTTTAATGGTCTCCGAGCACAACCATTATTTTGATGGCTCCAGCAGTACCAATGCCAGTGCCAATGCCACCACGGCCAAAAACCTGTACCAATCCGGCTTGAGTGCAGCGGCCAGTTTTAATAGTACCCACCCCAACTTTTTGGCATTGTATGGCATGGAATGGGGCGTGATCTCGAATGGCGGTCATTTAAATATCTTTGGCTCCAAAGAACTGCTGGGCTGGGAATACAATAGCAGCAACCAGTTGCTTGGCGATACCTTTGTTGCCAAGGGCGATTACGCAGCGTTGTACACGCTGATGCGTCAGCGCGGCTGGATCGGCCAGTTCAACCATCCTGCCGATAGCGGGCAATTCAAGTTTGGTACGACCGATTTTGGTTATAGTGCCGATGGCGATCAAGTCATGACCATGTGCGAAGTCATGGATACCGACGCCTTTTCGCATAACGTCACGGAAACCGAAACGGTGCTGATGAATTACGAAAGCGGCTGTAACAAAATCCTGGAAGCGGGC